>JAFQLT010000135.1 GCA_017396545.1 Bacteroidaceae bacterium
GTAATCATCATCGCTTGCTATCAAACTGACATTCCAACTCTCTGATAGTATGGCTTGGGATAGCATAAGTTCACACTGGCTTATATCTGACTGGGTAAGATTCCAGATGTTATTCACATTGGCATAGATTCTTTGAACTTCGGCAGATGTTGCAATAGGCAGAATCAATGTTTTTCCACTCTTTGCACAAAGTTCGGCAGCCGTATGAGCTTTCTGTGAACTATACGGGCCAATTATAGCAACGAAAGAATCGTCATTAGAAATATTCTTAAGTTGCGTATCAATCTCAGGAGAGTTCTCGTCAAACCAATGCAACGACAATTTTACCTCTTCAGACAACCCGGCTTGTGCCTCTGTTAGATTATCCAAAGCCCATTGGGCTGTTCTAGTCCACGCCTCTTGCCTCTCCTTCGGCATTACGACTGCTACTTTATATGTCTTGACTTTATGCCCTGTATGCTCCGCAGAAAAATCATCGCTACAGGCACACAGAATAAAAATCATCAGGGCAACAAATATTTTACTACCTGCTCTCATAATAACTCTCCTCCTTTTCTATTGCTTTCGCTTTATATCTGTCACACATCTGAGTCCAATAATCGGGGTCGGAATAATAATCACCCCAAGCTATCAGATTGTCAAAAAACGATTCACAAAACGCAATATAGACTATATCGTCGTCGGACAAATCAAAACTATAATGAGCCTGTAACTCATTACCGTTTATCCACTCATCCAAAAGAGAATGAACAACCTCTCTTATGTTGAAAATTACCGAGAAAGGGACTCGTGTACTATAGTTGGAACAATCCACATCCATTCCGGCTATAAGGTTCATATTGAACTCTTCTTCTCTTGTAGCCTTATACATTCCACTGTTTGAACCTCCGGCAAGAGGGTAAATAAAAGAATTATAAGGAAGCCTGCTGACTATCTTATATCCCTCATCGGGCATTCCATAACCCGATTCGTCCTCAGCCAGATATATAACCTCTGCTTTATTTCCACCGACGGAAAACCCCTCAACGAAACCATTTACAGCATCTCCTAAATAGTTCTCAGATCGCATAGCGGCTATAACGCTTGCCGACTCCGCTTCACTCGCCATGCAACCTGCTAAATATGATATGCCATATCGATGTATCATAAACGAACTCACCCTGTTCGGTAAATTATCCACCTCGCTTTCAAATATAAGAATCGACTTGTTCTGTGGGAGTGTAATATCTTGTATCAAGGATTCATATTCATTCCCTGCTAAGACAAGCAGAGCATTTACCCCTGATAGTTCTTTATTTAGCCATGTACTCAATGCACTCCTAGCATCATCCATTGATGCCGGACTAATCATTGAAAGAGAGACATCGGCAGACTCATTTATATCCATAATTCCAGCCAGGATTTCATCATTATATCCATTGTCTCCAGCACCACTTAAGCCTAATACAACTGTAATCTCAGGACGTGGCTCATCAAAATGTGAATTCTCAGAACATGCGCAGCACATCCCGAAAAATACTATCGACAATATTACATTTTTAATTCTCACATTTGATATCCATTTCTTATATTATTCTTTTTATAATCACGTACAGCTTGTATATTTTCTTCAAAAGGAACTAACCACACGATGCAAAATTACTCAAAATAGCGCAATTGAACGCTAATTCATCAAGAAAAATCAGCCGAGATGGTATTGTACTTTGAAAAAAATGCAGACAAACTTTCTACGATAGCTACCAATACTATGAGCTTACACCCCAATTCAAGACCGGGGAGTGCTTTTTAGTTCTCTCACATTCAAGGGTGTTTTAGTTTGTGACGCCATATCTCTCACAAAAACAGAGTGTTGAGGGTGTTGCGTCACATTGTTTCGCGTTTTTCAGACTTTTGTACTATAGAAAATAATTAATTAGGTAAGTGTATGCTATATAATTATTTATTTTTTTACTCATAAGAAGTTTGAAAAACAGTGAAAGTTGTGACGCCAAGCAGGTAAGATATTGAACTTCTGCATAATGCGGCGTCACAACTATTCTCCATATTACTCCTCCTTACTGCTGTAGTGGGCATTGAGGCGCTGGGCTGACTTGATCTCGTCGCCCGTGAGGGTGACGGCTATCCATCCGCGCGAGTATTTGGTGCGCCGTGCCTCGAACCCCAGGCGGTTCATGCTCATAGCCACGCGCTTGGGCGAGAGGCGTGTGCGCACATACAGACCGATGAGCTCGATGATGCGTGTGGCGGTGAGGAACTCACCTGCCTCATTCTCGCTTGGGCGCCGTAGGTAGGTGAGGATGAGCTCTTCTTCTATGCAAGGCTCCTCGAACTGGCGGTTGTGGCGGTCGAGTTCCGCATTCTCTTCATCGTCGAACCAATAGCGGTAGCCCGTGCGCCACAGGTGGTAGGCCTGGGCATAGAGTCCGGCATAGTCGTAGTGGTGTTGTTGGGGCACCTCAATGCTGATGACCTCGAAAGAAAGGAAACGGCGGTTACCCGTGCGGTCGGTGAGGTAGTGCAGGTTGTTACCCGTGGCACAGAACGAGGCGATATGCTTCAGGTGTTCGTGGAATTTGCCATAGGCACGGCGCTCGTTGATGGTGCTCATCGTGGTGAGGGCCTTGAGCTGGTTGAGCTCGCGTTGCTTCATGTTGTCAATCTCTTCGAGACAGACGAGAGCCATCTGAGCAAGTTTGAAGAGTTCGTCCTTGGTGATGCTCTCGTTCATCAGCTTCAGCGTGCTGTATTGGCGCAGTTCGGGCGGCAACAGGTGACGGAAGAAGGTGCTCTTGTACTTGCCCTGACTGCCGATGAGGACGAGTATCTCGTGGTTGACTTCCTCGGGATCGAAGAGTCCTGCGATGAACCCTACGAACCACTTCTTGAAGCAACGGGCAAAGTAGTCATGCTCGCCACGCACGGTGACCATCGAGGCTACGGAGGCAATGTGGTCGGTCACGCCATCCCACTCAGGTAGTCCAGCCACAAACTCCTCGAAGGGGTTGTACTGGGGCGAGTAGTCGCTGTTGAGCAGGTTCTTCAGTTGGTTGGGGTCAAGCGTGAGCCCTGTGTGCTTACTCATGCGGCGCCATAGAGAGTTAAGATCGTTGTTGGTGAGGAGTGACCAAGGGGTCTCCTGCTCCGCCTCGTCTCCGTTGACGGGACTCCACTCTGGCTGTGACACGATGGTGTTGTAGCGTACGCGAATGGTGCTGTCAAGAAATCTCTCCATATCTTCCACTGTGGCATATCGCGAACGCCCCTGTAAGCGTGGCAGACGCGCCGTGCCATGCTCCTCGGTCTGCTGGTAGCAGGAGCGCACGATGGCGGGCACGTCGTCGGTGGCGGCATAGTCGGCAAAGCGCTCCAGCGCCCATGCAGTGCAGTCATCGAGCGACACGCCGTAGCGGTTCATCATGTAGCACGCATCGCTGATGTACTTGTTATGTGTGCCCGGACCATACACCACACCGCGCTGCTCCAGCTCACGGAGCACCAGGGACTCAATTTCGCCGACCTTGCAACTCTTCACTCTTCCCATTTCACTCTTCCCTCCTCTCGGTCTTCCCACGGGCTTCTTCTCCTCTATCGTAACAATAAAAGGAGTGGCCTCGGGGTTGTAGTACAGGTTCTCGTCGTAAGCGATGGTGCTGATGCGGTTTGGGTTCTTGCATTGCGCGTCGTATGCTATGCCAAGCAGGTTACTGTAGTATTCGTTGCCGTGGAGGAATACTTGCTTGTATTGCTCCTTGGTTATCATACCGTCACCACTCACCATCTCATACCTGAACAGCACGCGCAGCCCGTGCCCCGACATGGTGACGTAGGCCAGCAGCGTATGCTCGTCGGCATGCACGAGGGTGAGCACACGCTCCATGTCCTCGGGGGCTATGTGGTCGATGTCCACGAGCGAGAGCCCTGTAAACGCGGTGATATGCTCGTATCGGCGGCCACCCTCGAAGTGGGCTGCTATGCCGAAGCTGAGCATCATATCCTTGTAACGCCTGGCACTCTGCTTGTCGCCCACGGAGAGGGCATAGCGGTGCTTCTCTGTAAGGTCGCGCACGGACTGGTCGGTGCGCATCATCGCCACCAGCTCGTCAAGGGTGACCGGCCACGGCTGGGTATCTTTCACGCCTCGGAAGAGGCTGAGTTGTAGATTGGTCTTTTCCATTGTGTTATTTCAGTTATTTAGTTTTTGAGTTTTTGAGTTTGTGTATTGACGTTCTGAATGAAACTGAAAAACTAATGAACTCAAAAACTTAAAACGGTTAGTACTCGTCAGCTTGGAGGCAGCAACAGCAGGACAAAGATATTTGAAATCAGTTCCAACCGGCAAGTGAAACGGTTATAACCGTCAAGAAAAACAGTTGGAACCGATGGAAAAATCAGTTGGAACTGATTTTTGGCTATGGCTCACCCAGATACTCGAAGATGAGTTGCACCTGCCGTCGGGTGAAGTGGCGGTCATTGACGCGATAGCCCGTGGCGAGCAATGCAGGCAACAGTCCGTGGGCGTGGTGGATGTAGCGGTTGAGGCGACGTAGCGCATTCGAGGCAGAGCCGATGGGAAAATACATCGTGGCAAGTTCGCTCTTGGTGTAGGGACGGATTTCAATCATTGTTTCCATAGCTATTTATTTGCTATAAAGTTACTAAATTTTTGGTATATAATCAAGCATAAATACGCTTATTATCAGTAGATAATAAGTAAAATTACATTTCTTGGAAAGATTGTTTGTGTAGCCTACCATAGGTCGTAATGGCGGACAGTGAGGGGTATTGGATTTCGTAAATTTGCATCGTCAATTGACACCTAAATCTTATTTATTAACCCGAATTGTGAAATACGATTTGTCATTGACTGTAGCGTCGACCTACGGTTCGGAGGCAACTCATAATTCATAATTCAAAATTCAGAATTAAAAGACATGCCAATCAACTATGCAGTAAAGAAAGTGACTAATCCCAACGGTATCGAGGGTACCGACTACTTCCACGCCCAAGCCATCAAGACGGGTGAGCTCACCCTTGAGAAACTGGCCCGCCGCATCAACAACAGCACCACCGTGACGCAGGCGGACTGCCGCGCCGTGCTCGTGAGTATGAAAGACCACATCATCGAAGCCCTCACCACCACGCTCTTGCGCTCCGCAACCACTTTGCATATCATCAGAACAGCCCATATTCAAGAGCATTATGCAGAGCATCGGAATAAAAAATATCCTATTTTTCATAATTCA
>JAFQLT010000136.1 GCA_017396545.1 Bacteroidaceae bacterium
GGCAGGAGGCCCCACGAGTCGGTGATGGTGTGGTAGGTGAGCACGTCCTTGCGGAAGCGGTACCACTCGGGCTGGTGGCGCAGGTAGAGGCTGTCTTGCTGACCGCTGATGGCACTGAGGAAGATGTCGTGGTCGACTCCGCCAAAGAACAGTACGTGGCTGTAGCCCGATGTGGCGCAGGTGCTGCCCACGATAGCGTGATATGAGTTGTGAGTTGTGAGTTGTGGGTTGTGAGTTGCCTCCGGATGGCTACCCTCGTTTTCGTTATCGTTATCGTCTTCGTTAACGTTGACTACCGCTGGTGCTGTGCGCTTCCACTGGGTGGCATTGCCTTTCTTGAGGGCGGCAATGGGCATGTACACGCCGTCGGTGTGCACCAGGGCTTCTTGGCTCTCGGTCTTGGGCTGGTAGCCGCCGAAGATGAAGAGGGCGTAGCCTGTGGCGGTGTTCTGCACGGCTACGCAGGGCTGCAGGCGACATTCGTCGGGCAGGGTGGCGGCAAGGGTCCATGCCGCTGCATTGCCAGGATAGGGTAGGGAGTAGACATCACGGTTGGGCACACCGTTGGTCTGTCCACCGGCTACCCAGAGCATGCCGTTGTGGTAGGTGGCGGCAAAGTTGTCGAGCGGCTTGGGCAGCGGGGCGATGGGTGTGCTGCTGCCGTCTGTGGCACTGAGGAATGTGCAGTCGCTGAGCGATGCCGTAGCGTCCATGCCGCCAAGGTATACGGCACCTCCGGGCACCTGTACGCTGGCTCCGTAGGCTTTGGGATAGTAGACCTTCTGGCCGCCGTCGGCGCAGGGCACGTCGGGGAAGTTGCATCCGCCGTAGGTTGATAGCCCGTCCATCTGCCAACTGGCATAGTGGCCCGACACGGCATTGTCCATAGGCATTGCCGGAGTCACGGATACTCGGTTCTGTCCCATGCTGAGCAGGGAGCAGAAGAGAATGAGGGGGAGGAATAGTATTCGTTTCATAGATGTTGTTTCCTTTTTATTACAATCAAGGTGTCATCCTGAGCGTTAGCGAAGGATCTCGCAAGATATTTTTTACGCCCTCTTTTTACGGGATTCTTCGCTTCGCTCAGAATGACAAAAGTTATTGTCTGTTGATAATCTCCTTACATAATTCATAGCTCTTGATCATCATTCGCGGTATATGGAAGGGCCCTTTGAAGATGTTTCCTTTGGCAGGCTGTGCCACGGTGCCGTCGCGGTGTAGGTAACCGTACCATTCGCCATACTCCGTGTCAGGGAAGTGGGCGTAGGTCCACTCGCTGATCTTGCGGTGCATCTCCATGTACTTCTCGTCGCCCGTAGCCTCGTAGGCATAGAGCGTGGCGATGATGGCTTCGGTCTGTGGCCACCAGAACTTCATGTCTTGCGAATAGTCCTGCGGGGGTAATCCCTTGCAGTCGCGGAAGTTGATGATGCCCCCATACTGCTCATCCCATCCCCATTGCCATGACCAGTCGAGGATTTCGAGGGCACGGGCCGTAATCTCCTTGTCCCATCCTCGGTGTTTGGCCTCTTCGAGCATGAACCATGCAGTCTCGATGCAGTGTCCGGGATTGATGACACGGCCGTTACAGGTGTCGATGAACTCTCCGTTGGGGCCTACCATCTCGAGCAGTGCCTTGAACTCGGGCCTCACGAAGTCCTTCAATGACTCCAATGACTCATCTATCTGCTGATCCAATACTGGGTCGGCAATCACCTCGCGGATGCGCGATGCCGTGTTGATGAGTATCATTACGATGCTGTGCCCTTTGGCTTGCAGGGTGTCGAGGTACTTGGGCTCGAGACATCCCGGTGTGGCAATGAATCGGCGTATGTCCTTGAACAGGCTGAGTGCTTTCTCGGCATAGGTGTGGTCGCCCGATGCCTTGGCATACTCAGCCATGGCGATGGCGGCAAACGACTCGGAGAAGACGTAGCGGCGCTTGCGCAGAGGGCGTCCGTCGGCAGTGACCTCAAAGTACATGCGCCCGTCGGCATCGAAGCAGTGTGCCTCGATGAAGTCGATGGTGCTCTTGGCAGCAGCCAGCCACTCGGGATTCTTCTCTATCGTATTGTAGGCAAACGAGGCCACGAAGGCAAAGCGCCCCTGAAACCATACCGATTTGGTGGTGTCGATGATAGAGCCGTCGCGGTCAACACAAGTGTATATTCCTCCGTTCACATGGTCAAGCCCGTGCTTGAGCCAGAAGGGCATAATGTTCTCCGTCAGGTCGGTGCGGTAACGCTCGGCCCATTCGTTTAAATAGTTCTTCATGTGTCTTGAATGTATTTGTTGATGTTCAGATTATTTTGCACAAAAATACATTCTTTGTCTGTAATATGCAAAAGATTTGGGGGATTTGCTCGCTTATTACTGTCTTTCCTCTAAAAAACTTTTTTTATCGAACTGGCCTAAAAAATCACATTTTTTATGTAAGTTTGTACTATGAACGAACAGTATAGAGAAGAAATCAAGCGGGCGAGTGATGTGCTCTATCGTGGAGGCATCATCCTGTATCCTACCGATACGGTATGGGGCATCGGCTGCGATGCCACGAATGAGGAGGCTGTGCGCCGGGTATATGAGATAAAGCGCCGTATCGACAGCAAGGCGATGCTGGTGCTCGTGGATAGTGAGGTGAAGGTCGACTTCTATGTACGCGAAGTACCTCCTGTAGCATGGGATCTTATAGAGCTTTCCACAAAACCTCTAACCATCATTTATGATGGTGCGCGTAACTTGGCATCCAATCTCGTGGCCGACGACGGTAGCGTGGGTATCCGTGTCACTCGTGAGGAGTTCAGCAAGCAGCTCTGCTTCCGTTTCCGTAAGGCCATCGTGTCCACCTCGGCCAACGTCAGCGGGCAACCCACGCCACGATGCTTTGCCGAGATCAGCGACGAGATAAAGCAGGCAGTAGACTATGTCGTGGGGGTACGGCAAGACGAACCTGCCGGTGCAGCCCCGTCGAGCATCATCAGGCTCGGTGCACATGGCGAAGTGAAGGTGATAAGAGAGTAATGGCCGCCCCGTGCGGCATATAAGGAATTTTATTTTTGGCCTGGCATTGGCAGAGTAGTTGCATGTTGCGTGGATTTTTGTACGCTGGACTAGTTGAGTATTGTACGAAAATCCACCCCACTCTGCCAATGCCAAGCCAAAAATAAAATTCCTTATATACCGCACGCGCGTCTCTCAATAGAGGCGCTCTTCGCATAGCCCCAGTATCAGATGATTTTTGTAAAGTGTGACATGTACTAAATAAGTTGACACAACAAAAAAAGTTATGTCACGAACAATTAGTACTTCTCTCCGTCTGGAGATTGTGGGCGTTTACTACCACAGCAACATTAAAAAAACGGATATCTGTAAGAAATATGGTATATCCC
>JAFQLT010000137.1 GCA_017396545.1 Bacteroidaceae bacterium
GGCTGCTCTGCAGAAGCTCAAGGATGCCCACAAGGCACAGGACCTCGCTGCCGTTGACGCCGCCATGAACGAGCTCAACACCGCCTTCCAGGCAGCCAGCGCCGAGATGTATGCACAGACCGGTGGTCAGGCTGGTCCTCAGCCCGGTGCCGACGCAGGTCAGCAGGGTGGCCAGCAGGGCGACAACATCCAGGATGCCGACTTCGAGGAAGTGAAATAAAGAGGAATAAATATATTTCAAGACACTATCAAATAACGTGCAGTTCAGAGCTGCACGTTATTTGATTTTTATAGACTCATACTTCCATGTGCCATAGGAACGGAATATGCCTTTAATACATACCGTAATACAAGACCAAATAACAGAAAAGGTTGAATAGGAACATACTTCTCCATCCAAACAAAACATTAGTTCATAAGATTTGCATTTTCACTCGGCTTGCACTATCTTTGCCACCCTAAATTTAATAAAGAGTAAAACAATGAGAAGATTCCTAAGTTTCAGCCTGCTTTTGGCAGTGTTGTTTGGGGCACTCCCCACAAGTGATTCGTATGCCGCCGACCGCGAGCACACACTGAAAGTGTACAACTGGGCCGACTACATTGACGAAAGCCTGTTGGATGAATTTGAGGTCTGGTACAAAGAGCAGACTGGTGAAGAGGTAGAAATCATCTACCAGCTCTTCGACATCAACGAAGTGATGCTTGCCAAACTCGAAAAGGGGCATGAAGACTTCGACGTGGTATGCCCCTCTGAGTATATCATTGATCGCATGCTGGCTAACGACATGCTATTGCCCATCAATCGCGACTTCGGCAGCACACCTGACTACACTAGCTTAGTTTCGCCATTTGTCATCAACCAATTTGCCCACCTCGACCAGCCCGGCAAGCCTGCCAACGAGTATGCCGTAGGCTACATGTGGGGTACCACAGGCATCCTCTACAACCCCGAGTTTGTGACCGATGAGGAGGTAGACTCATGGGGCATCATCTGGGACGACCGCTTCGAGAGCAAGATACTCATGAAAGATGCTTACCGCGACATCTTCGGTCCCATGCTTATGTATGCCCGCTATCAAGACATCCTCGATGGCAAGGTTACACGCGAGCAGCTGATGAATGACTCCTCTGACGAGGCCATCGCAATCGTGGAGAGCCTTCTTAAGGATGCCAAGAGGAACATCGCCGGATGGGAAGTAGACTTCGGCAAGGAGATGATGACCAAGAAGAAAGCCTACATGAATGTCAGCTGGAGCGGTGATGCCGTATGGGCTATCGATGAAGCTGCAGCTATCGGTATGACACTGAAATACCACGTACCCCGCGAAGGTTCCAACGTATGGTTCGACGGATGGGTAATCCCCAAATACGCCGTCAACACCAAGGCCGCCTCGTACTTCATCAACTTCATGTGTATGCCCGAAAATGCACTGCGCAACATGGACGAAATTGGCTACGTGAGCGTCATCGCTTCACCCGAAATACTGGAAGCCAAGATTGACTCTTCACTGAACGAATACATCGACCTCACCTACTTCTTCGGCGAGGAGGCCGACAGCGTACCCGTCAACAGCATCCAGTACCCTGACCAGAGTGTCATCGACCGCGCAGCCCTAATGCGCGACTGCGGCAGCCGCACAAAAAATATGCTTGAGATGTGGAGCCGCGTCAAGGGCGACAACCTGGAGTCGTGGGTTATCATCCTCATCGTCGTAGTCTTGGGTGGTGCCATCGCATGGGGCATATACAACAAGATGCAGCAGAAAAAGCGCTATGCCAAGCGCAAGAAAAATGGTCAGAGAAAGAGATAAACGAACTATACAAGAACTTACAAATAAGTGGGAGTGCGTCATCTTAAGACGCGCTCCCTTTTCTATAGCCAACATCGAACCTCCCGCCGAGCAGGTGAATCTACAATTCATCTACCTCCTCGGATTAGGCAAGTTCTATACCCCTGACATGGCACAAAACACACAAGGTACCACCAACAACATGGAGTCGTTCATCAGCTCCACCATATCGGGACAAATCAACAATCTCCTCGCTGGTATCATCAGCAATGAGAACTGGAATCTTGCCAGCAACCTCCGCGCCGAGAACATGATGACGGGCGAGAGCGACCTCGATGGGGACAATTGGGAGAACATGGAAATAGAAGGTATCCTCGAGGGGCGCCTTCTCAACAACCGCCTGCTTATCAACGGTAGCTTCGGTTACCGTGAGAACCCTATGTATGCAACCAATTTCATCGGCGACTTCGACATACGCTACCTCCTCACCGAGAAATTTAGCCTCAAAGGATACAACAAGACAAACGACCGATATTTCTCAAAGACTTCACTCACAACCCAAGGGATAGGTGTCGTATACCAACGTGACTTCGAAGGACTGCTACCTCACCGCAAGCGCAAGCAAGCAGTATCTACGCCTACCGACTCACTATCCGTCAGATGAACTTCCAAGAAATACACTCATAGAGAGCTACAGACATTCCACCTCCTATGCTTTCTAAACCATAACATCTGTACATAATGAGCCCCAGAAGTTTTTTACGACTTCAGGGGCTCTTAAACTAGTAATCCTCACACAAATAAGGAAAAACCTTATTCTACAAACAGTTTACGTACTTCCGACTTATCATCACAAAGAATCTGGACGATATAAATGCCAGAAGCAAGATTATCAATACGACCCATTCCTGTTGCAACTTGACGACCACTAAAATCAAACACAGCAAGCACAGCTGTTTCGTTAGAAGCTGCAACAAATCCCTCACCGCTGTAAAGTTCGGTATTGTTGGCATCAGAGATATATTCTACGCTGGTAGTCTCAGAAAGAGTAGCATTACCGCCTACATAAGTTGCCAGTACAGTGAATGTGGGAGGAGGAAGGATGGTACGGATAACCGTGAAGTCACTGAAGCTCCATGAACCATCGTCCTGAAGTGTCATTACAATGCTACCCATCATAGTGCCATCGGCACCACCCAAGCTCTCTGTACCCTTCGTGTAGTCCTTCTCCGAGAAATAGGCATAAGCCACATTGGAAATGGTAAGTTCCGTATTGTCCTCGTTTGCTGTTGCATAGAAGGTTGTGCCCTGATTGCAAAGGTTCGTGACAGCGACATCATAATTGTCTGTCTCAATGCAGCGGCGCAATGTGAAGTCAAACTCAGCCGGATACTCATTGCCATAGATTGAAGCTTCACCGGCAGTGTAGGCGGAAGCCTTGAAATGATAGGTTGTTACAGGAACTGCAACCGCACCCTTATAAGCAGCCAAAGTTGTGCTTACAGGAGCACCTGAGATAACCGTATTGATGACTGTGAAATCACTGAACTTGAGCGAACCGTCTTCGAGCAGCTCTATCACAAGTGAACCCATGATGGTACTGTCAGCACCACCAAGACTCTCTGTGCCCTTACCTGAATAGTCGCGGTCTGAGAAATAGCAATTGCCCAGCATACCGAGGGTAAGCGTAGAGCCATCTTCTGATACGGTACCACCGTAAGTCACACCCTGACCACAGAGGTTGGTAACAGTAAGATCCCAACTGGTCTCGGGATCAGCCTCAGCGATGACAATCTCCACACCATCAAGGTAGGTGTTGTCATAAGCACTGGCTGCGCCTTCAATGAATTCGGCAGCCTTCATGAAGAAAGTACCTGTAAGAGTCGGTGTCTCATCAGCACTTGGTCCATCAGGAGTATTTACTTCATCACCTACAGCAGTACCACCCACATAAGTAGCCAATACAGTGAATGTGGGAGGAGGAAGGATGGTACGGATGACCGTGAAGTCACTGAAACTCCATGAGCCATCATCCTGAAGTGTCATTACAATGCTACCCATCATAGTGCCATCCGCACCGCCCAAACTCTCTGTACCCTTCGTGTAGTCCTTCTCAGAGAAATAGGCATAAGCCACATTGGAAATGGTAAGCTCGGTATTGTCATCGTTTGCTGTTGCATAGAAGGTTGTACCCTGATTACAAAGATTGGTCACAGCAACATCATAATTGTCGGTCTCGATGCAGCGGCGCAATGTGAAGTCAAACTCTGCAGGGTACTCATTGCCATAAATTGAAGCTTCACCGGCAGTATAGGCGGAAGCCTTGAAATGATAGGTTGTTACAGGAACTGCAACCGCACCCTTATAAGTAGCCAAAGTTGTGCTTACAGGAGCACCTGAGATAACCGTATTGATGACTGTGAAATCACTGAACTTGAGCGAACCGTCTTCGAGCAATTCTATCACAAGCGATCCCATGATGGTGCTGTCAGCACCGCCAAGACTCTCAGTTCCCTTACCGGCATAGTCACGGTCAGAGAAGTAGCAGTTGCCCAACATACTGAGGGTAAGCGTAGAACCATCTTCTGATACGGTACCACCGTAAGTTACACCCTGACCGCAGAGGTTGGTGACAGTAAGATCCCAACTGGTCTCGGGGTCAGCCTCAGCGATGACAATCTCTACGCCATCAAGGTAGGTATTGTCATAAGCACTGGCTGCACCCTCTATGAATTCGGCAGCCTTCATGAAGAAAGAACCCTTAAGCCCCTCTGCAGAAGCTGACAGCCCAGAACAAAGAAGAAGGATTGAAAGGAATCCGACCTTCGTTAATAAAGTAAAGTTTCTCATAATAAATGAATTAATAAAAAAGTTAATAATAGAATTATTGTGGTCTTTTTAGATTGAGCATACCATAAACCGCATTGCTCAGTGTTGGCTTATCATAGAACGGGAGATACATGACCAATTCATAGGCTTTCTGATAGTCTCCTGCACGAGCATGTGCTGCAGCCAAATAGGTTAACGTACACTGGGAAGGTGCAAGGGAAAAGGCCCGTTCTGCTAAATCCAAGCACAATGCACACTCTTTTTCTGATGGGGTATATTCTGATTGAAAAAATCCTGTAATAATAAGCGTATAGCAAAGTTCCGCGTACAAGTATGGGAATTCCTGTTCGTAACACCGCATGATAGACTGAGCGGTTTTCAGGCCATCTGTATATTTCTTATCGAGTAGAGCGGTCTCTACATCAAGCAGGCGCAAATACATCTCTTTATGCGGGAATGCAAGGCTATTTATCAGATTGCAGTCTTGAAGATACTGCGAATGATCAATTCGCTTATCCGCCATGGGGATTCGAACAAGAAGCATATACATAATACGGTCAAAATCTTGTTTACCAAAATACTGACGATAATGGTCGTTACACTCCAACAGAGTGCGACAAATCTTATCATCAGTCAAAGTTCTTGAATAACCTTGTATCATCTCCCCTATGGTTCTTGAAGCTAACGAATCGGCGGGAAGGCTGCAGAGATAGTCATTCAACAGCGGGCGCACTCGAGTAGGATCCACTTGGGGAAGCAAATCAAACAGATACTCACGCAACAACGCTTCCGTACGTTCTCCCTCATTCCAACGCTGCTCTAATAGCTTTAGCCGCACCCCCAAGGTACTTGACTCTGCCTTCTTAGCGGCATCAAGTAAAGCTGTTGGAGCCATATACCCACTTTGGGAAGCAAGCAAGTCACCTTGTGCTGTTAACCAGTAAAAAGAAGGATAAGCACTCGGGACATATGCCTTGAAGAATCCGTGTTCACGCTCATTCTCTGCATCCAACTTCAAGCATATATAGTTGGTATTGAAGTAACCTGCCACAGTATCATTAGTAAAAACTTCTCTGGACATACGACGGCAGGGACCACACCACGTTGTATATACATCCACAAAGATAAACTTTCCTTCCCGAGAGGCAACCGTTTTTGCCTCCTCAAAAGAGTAATCCACAAAATTAACACCTTGAGCAGATAGTCCGATGACCGATATCAGGAAACAGGAAAGGAATATTAATCGTCGCATATTTTCTATCAATATTATAACGTTAGTATTTACTTTCAAAGTCTACAATACGGTCAGCAAGCTGATCATGACGAACGTCTTCTACCATAGACAAACCTCCATCGGTTTGAATCTTCAAACCTGCGAACCCTGCAGGTAAGACAGTTTGTTTCAAGTCACGATATGCTACCCATAAACGTAAGCCCTCACGCTCCAACTCTATATGGTCTATTACATAATCACTCTCCTGGCTTACATTAAAATCGTATATGGGCCAAGCGAGTCCGCCCAATATACTATATGCATATATCTTGCTGCCTTCAGCATAAAACATATATCCAGGAAATTCAGCACTACAAGCGTAAGAATTGGCTTGTTGGAAAGTCGGGTCTTCAACTTTAACCTTACCTAAATCCTTCAAATACCTATTAGGAGAAGCCCCCTCTACCCAAAAGCCTATTCCCAATCGCAACATCCAACGGGTTCCCGTTTCATCAACAAAGACTCCTGCATATTCCCGGGCTTCGCTTTCGCTGCGCGAATAGATATTGGCATAGATACATCTCATACCGACATTATCGGGGTCGAAATATCCTCCCTTAACATATTTCATACCTGAGGTATTGCGCACAGTAGTAAGAAACGCACTCGTTATATCATATAAGGTATAGAAACATTGATTACGATTGTCATACAAAACCATACGCGAAACAGCCTGACTATTGTCACCAAAATCAGCCTCTGCTGCAATTTCATATTCCCCTGAAGCATAGCTCATAGCAGGACGCACTTGCATGCTGGGTGGATTACTGTTTACTGCCCGGTCATACACCAGACCATCATCTATTAAATATTCACGCATGGAGGATCGGAAATATGCTTGTGGAACACAAACATCTTTGCCCATTCCAAAGAACAAGTCCCTATAGTCACGTTTATATGACATAGTCGTATTATCAAGAATCTTCCCTCCCATCTCATCTTGGCACATAACGATGACCTCACTCGCAAGTTCGCTTGTATATCGAGTAAAATAAACTTTATACGGATTCTTCCCTAAGGAAGCGCCTCCTTCTAATTTCCCATACAAGTCGTGAATTACTTCGTTACGCCCAGGAACCCAGAAATTCAAGATTGCCTCATTTTTCTCCTCTGCCAAAACGAGCAAGCCATTAGTAAAATCGTTGACAACGTTCAATACCGTTTCCCTTTCATAGAAAACTCCTGTCAGACGGTCAAAGGCCTTCAGCTTCAAATAATGTTCACCCGGCGTTAGACAAATGACAATATCCAAATCTTTGGTATAGGCCAGAGTATCTACATGAGAGTAATTGCTCTTATTATACGTAATCCAATAGAAATCAAGGTGTGAAAGATCTGTACCATACGCAGTAGTCACCGTAGGAGCGATTCTCAAAGGATGTCCCACGTATACGTTCTCATAGCGTTCCTCGACACCTTGTATAGACACATCGTTCAATATATCTTGAAATTCAGACGAATTATCCCTTACACATCCGGTAACAAACAACCATGTAAGTATAAAGTATAGTAAACTTTTTGTTTTCATTAGAAAAAGATTAATAATGAATACTTTAGAGAGGAACCCAATCAGCAGTGACAGTTGTTTGTGTCTCTTCATCCCACAACGGTTCTTTCAACAAAGAGTTATAGACCATTCTACCATAAGAGATATAGTCGCCAACCTTACTCATGTCAAAGGCCTCGGGAAAATCAAATCCTTGCACTTGAATACAAAGGCGATGCTTAGCCTTGGTATAGCGTCCATAATACAAAGATAAGGGCATCTCCCAATAACTGGGTTTCACCAATTGTTTCGTAATAATAAGCCGAGCCAAAAGCTGCTCTGGAAAACCCAACTCAAAATAGTCGTTCGATTTCAACTTAAGTACCAAAGCAACAGATCCATATTCCAAGGACGGATCTTGATCCAATACGACAACATCCACTGTTGTTTTCACGGCTCCTGCTGGAAGTGAAATTTGAGGCCCGACTAATTTATAGTGAACCTCTTCTTGCGCTGTTGTAGCTGGGTCTACTTCCACGAAAACATGACGCTCGTAGTCAACCTTCTCACCTATAATCATAATAGGGATAGACACTGTGTCCACAGTTTTCAATCCTGAAGCAAAAGAGTATTGAAGGCTATCATCAGATGTCATTTCACTGAAATACACTGCACTTGGAGCAGAATATACCATTCGCTCATTCTCTGCACAACCAACAAGTGTAATTCCGACTGTAACCGAGATCAATAGAGTAATTAGATCTTTTCTCATCAGGCTTTTACTATTTATGTATTAGTACTGGTAATATACTCTTCAATCTGATACAAAGAAAGTGTTTTCTTCAGGCAAAGGTAGTGTATACACCACTTTTGGATTCGCTAATGGAGTATCAGTAATTGGAGTCTTGTCAATATTCATTCGTTTATATGCATAAAAGAGTTGCCCTTCAGCCAAAAACTCTTTGGCATACTCTTTAAGCAGGCGCTCTTTCAACTGAGTCTCAGACAACTCCTCATCAGGCAAGCCTCTGTGATACTGTAGTTGATTGAACCATTCAGCAGCTAAATCTAAAGTAGGTGCTGTCTCCGTCGCGATAAGATACATTTCTGAGACCTTCAACAAAGGCACCCGCTCGCTATAATTATACTTAGACACCAAATGATATGAGCCACTTTCCTCTAACCACCATTGTTTTCTGTAATCAATGTTCAAAGCTACAGGATAAATCTTGTTCAATGTAGTACTGCTGATAGCGAGCATCTGACTACTGGTACTCGGTACATAAAAGTAAACATCAATAAGTTCCTCTTTCAGACCGATATATTCCAAAGCAAAGATATTCTCCTGTACAAACCCATTTTGATCAATACTGCTCAAATCAGCACTACCTATAAGCGGGAACAAATTGGATTTAATAACTTCCGTAGCATACTCGTAGGCCTGCGATTTGTCATTCTTTCCCCCTCTATAAAGCAATGTACGGGCAAGTAAAGCTGTTGTTGCATAATAGTTGAGACGGAAAGTCCGCCCTTTCAATATTCCTGTCAAATTTTCCAAGTCAAAATCTCCATGCCGAGGGCCATAAGGATCGACCTCTGCGAGGAGTATACGCGCTTGCTGCAGATCATCAATTATACGTTCAAGCACTTCTGACAATGTCAGCCGAGGAAACAACTGGTTAGTGTAACGATCGACATAAGGAATGGCATCCTCTGCTGAGGGGACACAACCAGATGGAGATGGAGCAAACATCCTAAGCAAGTCAAAGTGGATAAAACCACGCATGGCCAATGCTTCCCCCTTTATCAACTCGTAATTATCTGCAGAAAACACATCAGCTTTCTCGTCTATACGCTCAAGCAAACAGTTCAGATTGGCAATGACATTATACTGCTTCTTCCAAATGTCATCTTTTCTGCTCTCCTCTATCTGATTGGTGTAATCATGCTCATAAGCATAACGGAATGCATTTAAGCTACCAGAGGCTGTCGTATAATAGCCACTTAGCACATCCATATACGTATAGGTAAGTGCAGCTCCATACAACTCAGGCTGCGCCATCAGAGCATAGCATCCGATAAGAGCATCACGAAATCCTTGTTCTGTCTCAAACAAGTCTTCAGCCTTCAGTTCCGATTTTGGAGACAAATCAAACCATTCTTCACAAGCTGTAAGTGTGAAGCACAATATCATCGGCAGAAATAGTATCTTTTTTTGTTTCATAATATGCATTCTTTTGGCAATTATCAAAATGTCAGTTGTGCAGAACAAGAAAAATGTCTCGCAAAAGGATAACTTGTCCCCATTTCCCGCCGGACAGAAGAGAGTCTCATAAAGTCGTTGGCACATAAGATAACCTTCAGGCGCTCTGCTCTCAACTTGTCTATTAGCTTACGGTCAAACGTATAGGCAATACTTAAAGAGTTCCCAGTCAGCAAATTGTCTTTTTCAACAAAACGCGATGTAGGCCTGGTCTTACTCAAATCATCTATGCGCTTATACTTTGCTGCCACACCAGGAGTCTGCCAGCGATCTTTCAAGGCTCGGGCATCCACATTGCCATAAGGGTCAACATTTTCAACCTTATCAACCAAAGTCTGGTTATAGGCATACCCACCGAACCGGTAATAAAAATTAGAGTTCAGTTCCCAGTTCTTGTAATACAAGTTGAGTCCGAAAGTTCCGCTGAGTTTTGGGTCGGTACTTGCATAAGGCATATAGTCCTGCTCACTCCATTTATTGGTATACGTCCCATCCTTTCTGATGAATATCTCGTCACCTGTGGCAGGATCAATACCAGCAGAAGGTACCACCCAAATGGTATTGATGGAAGCTCCTTCCACGTAGCGGACATAAGGAGCCGTACTTCCTGCGGCATCAGCTTTCTTGTTGTAAGAACTCAAGCCTGAAGAAATACGCTTCAGCACATTCTTGTAATGTCCTCCGTTCACAAAGAGATTGACACGCCAGTCCTTGGTTTGGAAAACAGTGCCCTTTAGCGAGAACTCGTATCCCTTATTCTGGGTTTCACCAAGATTTTCCTTGTAGGTATCAAACCCAAGATAACTGGCCATAGTAATGTCTGCCAACAAATCTTTCGAGTTCTCAATATAATAATTCACATATCCACTCAAGCGATTATCGAAAAAAGCAAAATCAAGTCCACAATTATGTTTCTGCGTCCGTTGCCATTTCAGGTTATCATTACCAAAAGTCTTGATTATAGTACCAATGTAGTTCTGATAAGTCAATCTGTTCTGATACTGATACATCAACATAGACTGATAGGCATAGAAATTCTGTCCACCCGTATATCCAGTGCTGAGACGTAAGCGCAACTGATTGACATTATCATGGGCAAGGAAGTCCTCATTGTGCAGATTCCATCCCAAGCCACCACTCCAGAAGGTTCCCCAGCGCTGATTACTCCCAAACTGAGAAGAGCCATCCGTTCGGAGCGACGCATCAACGAAATATCTATTATTATAGCTATAATTTACATTCCCAAAGAAACCCATCAAGCGAGTTGTCTGTGCATCTCCGACAATTGTACTTCCCTCCTCAAACCCGTTTCCGAAAGCAGGATGATTCAATTGTTGGTTAGGGAACCCTGTCACGGTATAACTGTCATAATCAGAAGATACTTGCTGTACGTTCCACCCTCCATTCAAGCTCAATGTATGCGTGTTCCACTCATTGAAATAAGAGAGTACGGCACTACCGTCATAGGACAATGAAACAGTGTTTCCCTTCACATAACAACCCTTATTCGTATCGGTACCGATAAAATCGGTATGATCGGCGGGCTTGAAGATATCGTTGCGACGCGTAATGCGCTCAAGAGAAAAGTTGCCCTTGAACTTTAACGTTGTCAAGATATTCCACTCAACACTGAAGTTATCAATGAAATCATCATACACACTGCTATCTGTAACGTTCAGGGTGCTATTATATAGAGGGTTGGGAACCGCCTGACTTCCCAAATGGGGATTTGAACTTTGAAAAGCCGTCTGCTTCAACTTTCCGTTCTCATCATAAGGATTGTAATATGGGTTCATGTAAGTATACACGCTGAAATTTCCATAAGGAGAGTTCTTGGATAACACGTTGTCAAAACTCAGTTCATTCTTGAAGCGCAGGTTTTTGTAATTATACTGTAGCTTGATACTCGTACCTAATCTGTTACGTCCCGAACCTATCATCACACCTGTACTTTGATTGTAAGTCAAGTTTACTCCATAACGGAAACTATCATTTCCTCCTTCCAACTGGATACTGTGCTTCTGCCCTACTCCAACCGAATGAAGTGGCTTGCTCAACCAATCAGTATCAACCCCCTGACGCACAAGTTTCAGACGTTCGTTATAATCCTTCAAATACTCCTCCTGTACATAAATAGCATCACTACCCTCGTAAAGGCCAGCCAAGCGCTCATACTCCAACTTATCGGCAGCTCGCAACAAATTATATTGGGAGAGGTCGGCAACTTCAAAATCAGCACTCCCATAATAATTCAGGCGCAACTTACCCGATTTTGGAGCCTTAGTATCAATAATCACCACTCCGTTAGCTGCACGCGAGCCATAGATGGCAGTAGCAGAAGCATCCTTCAGAATAGAAATATTGGACACTCGATTAGGATCAAGGTCGTAAATCTTCTCCACACTGACTTCGAATCCGTCCAGTATAAACGTAGGAAGGTTGGCACTCCCTTTATACTGTTCGCTCAGATTAGTTCCACTGGCATCGGGAAGTGAATTGGTGCCTCTCACTTGAATATCAGGAATTGTATTAGGATCAGAACCCATACTGATGTTGTCCACTATTTTGAACGAAGGATCCAATGCCGAAAGACTCTGCAGAACACTTTGGTTTGATATGGAAATCAACTCTTCACCACTATAATTTGATGCAGCACCAGTAAAACTCTCCTTCCGTTGGTTGTAATAGCCCGTCACTACCACATCCTGCATCTGCTGTTCTGCAGGAGTCAGAGCAACGGCAATTTCTTCGGTACGTTGCTTTAACGTTTGTGTAAAGTCCTCGAAGCCCATAAACGAAATGACCAAGGCCGGATGCTTATCATGACTGACAAAAGAGAAACTGAAATTACCCTCTAAATCAGTAACCGTTCCTTGCAGTTGGTCTTTCAACAGGCGAATATTCGCTCCAGGTAGAGGTTCTCCTGTTGCACTGTCTACGACCTGTCCACGAACGGAAAAACGATCAGGAATTGGCTTCACGATAATGGTATTTTCGGAATACTCAAAAGTAAAATTCTCATTTTTGAATACCCGCTGCAATAAAGAAGCAACGCTCTCTCCTGTAGCATGCACATCAAAACGAGCAACCAAGTTCAGATCCTTCACATTATAGATAAAGTCCAACCCCGTCTGTTGCTGCACCGTCTTGAATAGTTGGGCTGCAGTAACCTGCTGCATATCGAGCGTTACCTTTTTATCCTGCGGCCGGCTTTGTGCAAAAATTCCACCCGATACAGAAGAGATCAAAAGAAACAGTATAACTATTCGAAAAAACAAATTCTTATGTGACATAGTGCTTTTTGTTATTATACATTACTATTCATCACTATCTCCACGACCGATAACCAGACGCTTTCCCTCTCTGGCAGATGTCAAATAAGTGGTTTCTTGAAGAATCCGCAACATACGGTCAAGAGAAGTATGGCGCGAAAGACATCCCGTGAAACGTTCGTTCTCCAAACTCTCGTCCGTAAACACGACCTCAACATCATACCATAGTGCCAGTTCAGCAAACAGTTCCTTCAGCGTAGTCTCTTCAAAATGGTATTTACCCTGTTTCCATCCGACATGTAACTCTATGGGCTCCTCCTTCAACGCGACACAACCATTCAGGAGGTCAACCTTGGCAGTCTGTCCTGGAGCAAGACGGGTATGGCATGTATCGCCCTCGACACAGACAGCAACCACTCCATCCACTAAGGTTGCCCGCACATAATCATCTTTCCGCGCATAAATATTGAATTCTGTTCCATATGCCGTAATATCCGTATGCGCTGCAGTGACAATGAAAGGACGAAGGCTATCGGCCGATACGTCAAAATAGGCTTCACCCTGTAAATACACTCTCCGTGTCACACCCTGATGAAACTGGACTGGATACTTCAGTCGAGAATCTGCATTAAGCCACACTTGCGTTCCATCACTCAGTATAACAGAAAATTCAGTCCCTTTACTGACAACAATCTCATTATATTGCTCCTTCTCCGACAAGGATGCTTCAGAAGGGTCAGAAGCATAGCTCAACAGAGCATTGGCAGTATTCAGTTCCATTCCATTGGATCTACTCCATGCATCCAACTGCTCGTATGGAATGTTTTCTCCCTTTGCATCAATGAGGACCACACCATGATGAGCTTGCTTCATCGGAACGCTAGCGGCATCAGCCACGTTCTCTCCAAGCAATTCTACAGATACGCCCTCTTGAACAGGCGAGACCGTTTTATACGTCTCGAACAGATAGTGTGCCACTACCCCTGCTATGACAAAGATAGCGGCAATACGGCTGAAGCGGACAATGTAGCGGCTGAAACTCCGACTATGGTGCTGTTGGTTGATTCTTTGAAGAAATCTCTCGCGAGAGGAAGCCCGCAACGAATCTGTCAGGATATATCTTTCTTCCCCAGCGATACGCCGTTCGAAAGATTCAAAATAACGCTGATGTAGAGGGCTCTCTGCTATCCACTGACTGAAATCCTTTTCTTCCTCGGCAGTAAGAGTTCCCTCCACTCGTTTATACAGAAGGCTGATGTCCATGTCTTATTCTTAACTGAAAGTCACAAAGAAGACACGGAAAATCCAAAAACGTTTACAAAATGTGAAAAAATATCATAAAAATAACACATTTTATTAGAGAAAGGTGAGAAAAGCCGTCCTCTTTCATCGCATTCTTGATTGCAATCAGCGCACGATGCAACTGCGCTTTTACTGTCCCCTCCGAGACACCCACCGCCTCTGCTATTTCCCTAATCTTCAAGCCATCGTAAAACCGCAGCTGACAGATTTTCCTGCATGATTTGGGCAGATTAGACACTTCGCGCTTCAGCACATCGTAGACAGCAGCCATCTCGCTCTCGTCCAGTTCTTCCCTTTGGCTGAACTCCTGAATATACAAGTCGCGGTGCTGTACCTCTAAAGACAGGTTACGTAAATAATTAAAACTACGGTTGCGTACAGAGATGCGTAAGTAAGAGGCCAAATTCGCTATATCCTCCATATTCGCACGTTCGTAAAGAGTAATCAAGACCTCCTGTACGATGTCGTCAGCCAAGTCATAATCCAACACATAGGTATAGGCCAACTCATGAAGCTGAGCATAGCAGGCGTCAAACAAATCGGCATAAGCCTTTTCGTCCCTTTTGCCAAGCCCTTCTATGATAGAGTCACTTATTTTCATCTAATCTATACCGTAAAACCAATCTTATGATTCGGGTGCAAAAATAGATAAATTATCTGAAATTACATTTTCTGTCTGTATATTTTGTGACGAGTAAATAGTGAAGAGGTTTATTCGTTCATGTCAACCGTTCAACGTTAATCGCTCATCCTTACGCATCTTCCACACTATCCATACCGCCACCACGATATAGGCTGCAGCACCGATGATGCCTGTGGGAACTGGTCCCACGAAGCGGTCGTAGGCCATAGGGTCGGCAAGGAAGATGACGCCGATAGAGGCGGTGCCATTCACCATTCCGTGGGCAAACACGGCAGGCCAGCAGCTCTTGGTCTTCAGGGTGATATAGGAGAAGAGCGTTCCCAATACGATACAGCCCAGACACATAGCCACGATTCCCGCAAACGGATAGCCGGGATAGTCCATACCATAGTTGTGCCCGGCTGCAATGATGGGTGCATGCCATACGCCCCAGATAAGGCCCGTAACGAGTACCGTGGGCAGGAACTTCATGCGACTGGCCACCTTGGGCAACAGGTATCCACGCCAACCCCACTCCTCGCCAAAGCATGTGACGAGGTTGAGTAGCGGAGCCACCATCATCATCAGCAGCTGCACTATCCAAAATGTTTCCACAGAAACGGGCAATGTTGCCATCTGAGCAGTGTAGGACGAGAGCGTAAACTCTGAAGGGAAGATAAGGTAGTAGAGCACCGCACCGATGACGGTCAGTACGAAGGGGCCGAACCAGCCGATGAGGTAGTAGCGCACGTTACCCTTGAGGTTAAGGCGCAGCATGGAGTTCTTGAATCCCTCGCGAGTGACGAGGCGGGTGATGAGTACGCCGATGGCGGGGAAGAACATCAGCACGGCAGTGAGTGCGGTATTGATGAGTGTCTCCTCTTGCGACAGTGTAGCAGCATCGCGCCCCAAGACGCGCGGCCAGATAAGCCCGATAGTCCAGGCAAAAGTCATCGTGAAGGTGATGAGGAGAAAGAGCCAGATGCGGCGAAATTCTTGTTTGTTTTCTTTTTGCTTCATTGTTCTATAGTTTTAGTCAGTTATAATTCATTGGTTCGTATGTCATTCAGAGCACTCTCATAGGATTGTCATGCTGAGTGAAACGAAGCATCTCGCGCAGGGACTTAGCAAAAGACACTGCGAGATTCTTCACTACGTTCAGAATGACACCCTGCTACTTTGTATTTTATTCCTTCCTTATCCCAAACACACACCACCGTATAAATGGTATCCTGCGCAGCACCTCCCACAACAGCACCGAGCCGGCAAAAGTGGCGACTAGGGCAAGGCAGTAGATACTCCACACGGGCAGTGCGGTGGACTTGAGCCACAGACAAGCGGAGGTACACACGGTCATGTGCACGATGTAGAGTCCGAAGCTGCTGCGCGTCATGTACTGCGAGAAGGGTGTGATGCAGTCGTAACGGTGTTTGAAGAGTCCGATGAGCGTCAACGTCATTGACCAGCAATAAATGCCGCACGGGAAACCCTGCAACACGGCGGGAGCGGTGTAATCCTCCCCATAGTAGCGCACACAGAAGTATACGCACCATATGATAGCCGTCATGCCTAACACAAAGCGCTCACGAGCCAAAAAGTCGTGTATGCGCTCCGAAGAGAAGATGTAGTAGCCCACGAGGAAAACGCCAAAGTAGTAGATGGGGCGATACAGATTCAAGAGACCACCAAATGTTTCCACCTCGTCAAGCTGTGTCTGAGCCAAAAGTCCCAACAGAAGAAGGAAGGCAAAGAGCACAAGCCATATCTCCCTTTTGGAGCACCGCGCCAGCCACGCCTCTACCCTATCGGCATCCAGCGCCTTACGCACCACAAGCAGCAATAGCGAGAACACATAGAGGTCTTGGATAAACCACAGAGGACCCGTTCCGCTTATCACACCAATCAGGAACTTCACCACGCCAGGCACCTCCTCGGGCAGCACTCCACCGCCTGCCTTCATATTGACGAAGCCCAACACCCA
>JAFQLT010000138.1 GCA_017396545.1 Bacteroidaceae bacterium
CTGTAGTGCGCTCAAGCTGCGTCTTGCAACATTTCTTTCGCACCCAGCTGATAGCGGTGCGGCTATCGCTGTAGATGGGCATCTTGAGTCCCTGCTTGTCGAGTAGGGCAAGGGCGTGCACGATGGCCAAGAACTCTCCGACAAGATGGGTTTAGTTGTGCACGTAGGTGCCGATGGGCTCGCCCTCCATTACCTTCTTGAGGTTGCCCACGATGTCCATGTTGAACACGTAGATGGGGAGGTTGTTCTGCTTGCACATGGTGGTGGCGGTGAGGTCCATCACCTTGAGGCCACGGGTGTAGATCTCGTCGTAGGTGATCTCACTGAACTTGGTGGCCGTGGGGTCCTTCTCGGGGTCGGCGGTGTAGATGCCGTCTACGCGGGTACCCTTGAGCATTACGTCGGCCTCAATCTCGATGCCGCGTAGCGATGAGCCGGTGTCGGTGGTGAAGTAGGGATTGCCGGTGCCGCCGCTGAGGATGACCACCTCGCCTGCTTCCATGCTGTCGATGGCCTTCCATTTGGTGTAGAGCTCGCCGATGGGCTCCATGCGGATGGCCGTGAGCACGCGGGCCTTGACACCGATGGCGGTGAGGGCCGAGCTGAGCGCGAGGCTGTTGATGACGGTTGCGAGCATACCCATCTGGTCGCCCTTGACGCGGTCGAAGCCTTTGCCGGCACCGGTGAGCCCACGGAAGATGTTGCCGCCGCCGATGACGATGCCTATCTGCACGCCCATGTCGTGTATCTCTTTGATCTGGGCCGCATATTCGCCCAAGCGCTGCTCATCGATGCCATAGCGCTGCTCGCCCATGAGGCTCTCGCCGCTGAGCTTGAGGAGGATTCTTTTGAACTTTGCCATATTCGTTTTTTGAGTTATGAGTGATGCAAAGCTACAGTTTTTTGTTCAAAGTTGCAACGCATATTCTTATATTTCGTTAAAAAATGGGCGATTTGTTCTCGTCGCCAGTAATAATCCGTACATTTGTAGCATGAAAGTATATAAGAGACCTTTGCTGATGTGCCTTGCGCTCGTGATCTATGTTACGGGCATGGCTGTCTATTTTGTTCCGTCCAATCACGAGATGTCTTCTACGGAGAAGTGCGTTACGGTGATTGTGGCCTATGTGCTTGTCGGTCTGCTTTGGCTGGCCATGCAGTATCGCGAGGAGCTGCGTCGAAAGGGCACTGACAAGGAATAGCAACTCCTGGAGGGGTATCCCGTTGGGGATTTTTTGAGCGTGTAGCTCCGGCAGCCATAGTCCCCGGGGCGAAAGCGCTTAGGGTACAAGCCGTTTGGGGGTAGTGCCCGTATGCTTCTTGAAGAACTGGACAAAGGCCGAAGGACTGGAAAAGTAGAGCCTGTCTGCAATCTCCTGCACGGTGAGGTCGGTGGTGCGCAGCAGCATTTGCGACTCTATGAGTATGGCCTCGTGTATCCAGTCGAGGACAGGACGCCCGGTGATGCGCTTGATGGCGGTAGAGAGGTACTTGGGCGTGACGTTCAGGCGGTCGGCGTAGTAGCGTACGGTGTGCTCTTCGCGGAAGTGTACGGCCAGCAGGCGGAAGAAGCGGTCGCTGAGGCTCTCGTCGCGGATGTCGACTTCTGGATTCAGATTTAGCAGATGCTCGTACTCGGCCAGCAACTCCAGTATCAGCGCATGGAATATGGACCGTATGATCTCTTTCTGATACTTTCCCGTCTCGTTTGCCTCTTTGTGGATGAAGTGGAAGTAGGTGTCGAGGTCGGCAAACTTCTCATCTGTGAGGCTGATGACCGATAGGTAGCGTGAATAGCTGAAGAAATTGGTGTCGATGGGAGAGGGAAGCCCCAAAACGTACTCCATGGTAACCACTATCATTTTTCCCTCAGAGATGAGGGCTGGTTCCATATGATTGACTATCTGGTTGTTGGATAGTATGATGACATTGTTTCCCATGAGCCGGTACTCCTTGCCGTTGATGACTACCTGACCGCCATTGCCCTTGCAGAGAACTATGGCAAAACCTTCTTGCAGGAGCAACGTCTCTCCAGTGTCTGCCCCCTCTCGGAAGTTCACGTCCATCCTGATAAGCAGTTCGTCATTGGTGCTTTGTGTGATGAACTCAGGCACGTTGATATGCTGCGTCTTTATCTTGGTAATGCCCATAAAGCGGAATCTCGGATACTTATTCGTATGCAAATGTACTAAATACCTTAATATACCACGCATATATCGTGCTAAAAAACTATAAAGCCCCATCCCCCCAATGGAATGTGCTCTTGGGAAACTTTGCACCTCGCTTATAGAACGATAAAGGTTATGCATGCTCGTAAGAAATACTGGGACTGGTTTTGTATTTCACGGGTTTTATGTGTATCTTTGCATCCAGTCCGAGGGGGACCTTAAGGTTTCATAGCGGGCGATACGTATAGAGCGTTATAAGCTTCATCCGGAAACGAAAATCGCCAAAAAACTTCGTACCGCAGGATGACTCAAAGTAAGGCTCGCGTTGGTTGTATATACAGCACACGGCTCCGATACGTGTGTCGCTATACTACCGGCGTGGGGATTGATATTCGATTCATTTGCTGTATGGTGTTTGGCGATACCACGTTTCCGATGAGCGAAATAGGTTCCCACGTTCTTCGTTTATGTATGGATTGGCCGGAAGAGGGGACCGACGGTACAGAGAAACTGTTAGACCCATGGAGACGAACTACAAGGACATCTATATCGGAAAACTCATAGAACAGAAGGTGAAGGAGCGCCATTTGACATGCGCCGAGTTCGCGCGGATGATTCATGTGGCGCGCACATCGCTATACCATATCTTTGACAGCAAGACTATTGATGTGGAGCGTCTGCTGCTCATATCAAAGGTGCTCGATTATGACTTCATAGGCGAAGTGTATATGAAGGAAACATACGGAACTGACCTGCCCGGATACCCAGGGGCACATATTGTATTGCCGCTAAGGAACAAGGATATAGACTTGTCAGAGCTGCCGCCTGAGATTCTTAGCCTCCTTAGGGAAAAGATAAACGGTATGGAACCATAGTGACACGCCAGGGCAAAAACAAATAGAGGGGCTGCCAATGTCGGCAGCCCCTCTATTCTTATCGTAGCATCTCTTACTGCGGGCGGCTGTAGTTGGGCGCCTCGCTGGTAATGGAGACATCGTGCGGATGGCTCTCAAGGACACCGGCATTGGTGATGCGGACAAACTTGGCATCGTGCAGCTTGTCAATGGTGGGAGCACCACAGTAGCCCATACCGGCTTTGAGACCTCCTGCGAGCTGGTATATGACCTCGTACAACGAACCCTTATAGGCTACGCGCCCTGCGATGCCCTCGGGGACGAGCTTTTTGGTATCCTTAGTCCCGGCTTGGAAATATCGGTCTTTCGAACCGTTTTCCATCGCCTCGAGCGAACCCATACCACGGTATGCCTTGAACTTGCGGCCGTTGAAGATGATGGTTTCGCCGGGACTCTCTTCGGTACCGGCAACAAGCGAACCTATCATGACGCTATATCCTCCAGCAGCGATAGCCTTTACGATGTCGCCAGAATAGCGCAAGCCACCGTCAGCAATGAGAGGTACACCTGTACCCTTGAGCGCCTTGGCTACATCGTATATGGCAGAAAGTTGGGGAACACCTACTCCTGCTACAACGCGAGTGGTACAGATGCTTCCTGGGCCGATACCTACCTTTACACCATCGGCACCTGCCTCTACGAGCATCTTGGCTGCCTCACCGGTAGCCACGTTACCTACTACAATGTCGATGTCGGGGAACTCTCTCTTGGCCTCTTTGAGCTTCTCGATAACACCCTTGGAGTGCCCGTGGGCAGTGTCGATAACGATAGCGTCGGCACCAGCCTCAACAAGTGCACTCATACGGTCGAGAGTGTCGAATGTTACACCTACACCAGCAGCCACGCGCAGACGTCCCTTGCTATCCTTGCAAGCCATGGGCTTATCCTTTGCCTTGGTAATGTCCTTATAGGTGATCAGGCCGATGAGCTTGCCATCGTTGTCCACTACGGGGAGCTTCTCGATCTTGTGCTCCTGAAGGATGGCCGATGCGGCATCCATGTCAATCTGTTGGTGAGTGGTGATAAGGGGAGCCTTAGTCATTACATCCTCTACTCTACAATTATGGTCACGCTCAAAGCGTAGGTCACGGTTGGTCACAATACCTACGAGCTTGCCTTCTCCATCCACTACTGGAATGCCGCCAATGTGGTATTCAGCCATGAGGTCAAGTGCATCCTTCACGGTAGCCTCGGGCTTGATGGTCACAGGATCATAGATCATGCCGTTTTCGGCACGTTTCACGATAGCCACCTGACGAGCCTGTTCCTCGATGGACATATTCTTGTGGATAACACCGATGCCGCCTTCGCGAGCAATGGCAATAGCCATCTTAGCCTCAGTGACAGTGTCCATAGCGGCTGTCACGAAAGGAATCTTCAAATCGATGTTACGTGAAAACTTGGTCGCGAGCGACACGTTGACGGGGATTACCTCGGAATAGGACGGTACGAGAAGGACATCATCGAATGTCAAGCCGTCCATAATGATCTTGTCTGCAACAAATGACATACAGTTATTCAATTATGAAAATTATTGCGTGCAAATTTAGGGATTTTCCCTTGAATGTGAAAATATTTTGCCCGAAAAGATGAGCCTTGAGGAAAATCAGGTAGATATCAACAGGAGGCACCGGATATCCGATGCCTCCTGTTGGGGGAGGGTAGTGGTCATCGACGTTGTACTTACTTATCAGAGCGATACCTTCATGCACTTGTCGCCCGCTCTCACGATGACGGTGCTTCCCTCGGTCAGTCGGGTGTCGATGGTCGCAGTACCGTCTGTGGCTGTGCTTGTGGCAACAGTGCGTCCAGTGATGTCGTATACGCTCACCGTGGTGCTCTTGGCGAGTCCGCTGAGGGTGATGACTCCCGCCTTGCTCTGCACGGTGAGTGCGGTGCCGGTGGCATTATCGATGCCGTCCTCTACCTTCTTCTTCACGGTCACCTGGCATGTAGCCGTCAGCCCGCTCTTGTCGTTGGCTGTGGCTGTGATGGTGGCC
>JAFQLT010000139.1 GCA_017396545.1 Bacteroidaceae bacterium
ATTCCCCGATGCGCCCTACATCCATATCGGTGCCGACGAGGAGGCCATCACCTACACCAAGGACGGCAAGGGATTCCTTGAAATCATGGCCAGCCACATCCGCGAGACGCTGGGGCGCAAGATGGTGGTGTGGAACCCCATCAGCGGTGTCGCCATCAACAGCACCATGACCGACATGACGCAGATGTGGAGCAGCCGCGGAACAGACATCGAGGGTGTTCCCGACATCGACTGCCGATACAACTACACCAACCACTTCGACGTGTTTGCCGATGTGGTGGGCATCTACAAGAGCAACATCTACTATGCCGACAAGGGCTCCGAGGAGATTGCCGGTACCATCTCGGCCTATTGGAACGACCGCAAGACTCCCACCGAGGAGGATATCGTGAAGCAGAACAACATGTATGCCAACGTGCTGGCCAGCGCCGAGCGTGCCTGGATAGGCAGCAAGGTCAACGGCGCCGAGGGCTACATCGAGAAGCTCGGTACCACACTCCCCAACTCGGGCGAGGTGTACGAGGAGTTCAAGGACTGGGAAGAGCGCTTCCTCTTCCACAAGGCCTACTCACTGAAGGATGAGCCCATCCCCTACGTGAAGCAGACCAACGTGCGCTGGCGCATCACCGACCCCTTCCCCAATGGCGGCAACCTTGCATCAACTTTCGCTCCCGACCAGTATGCCACCACTAACAGCACAGAACTCATCCCCGAGACCTTCACCCACGAGGGCAAGACCTACTATACGGGTATGGCTACCGGTGCGGGTATCTATCTGCGCCACACATGGGGCAACAACATCATCCCCACCTATTATGGCAGCACCAATCATAATAACAGTACAGCCTATGCTTGGACCTATGTATATTCAGAGACCGAGCAAGAGGTTGGTGCGCAGATTGAGTTTCAGAACTATGGCCGCTCAGAGAAGGATGGTGTGCCCTCAAATGGGAAGTGGGACCACTATGGTTCACAAATTTGGATTAATGGAGTAGAAGTATCCGCTCCGAGCTATAAAAATGCGGGTAAGAGCATCAACAATGAAGTGGACCTGCTTGATGAGAATTTCACCGCACGTAAACCTATCGCTGTGACACTTAACGCAGGATGGAACAAGGTGTTCATCAAGCTTCCCTATAAGGCAGCCAACTATCGCTTGCCGAAGTGGATGTTTACCTGCGTATTCACCGACCTTGAGGGTAAGGATGCCGTAGAGGGACTCATCTACTCGCCCAACCAGTGTATGGACGAAGCCACCGAGCTCGTAGCAGCCAAGGTGAGCGAGATTAAGCGCGACCGTGGCAACCTCATCGGCACTGCCGTAGGATTGTGGCCCGAGAGCGCAGCCGAAACACTCGATGCCAAGGTGAAGGAGATAGAGGACACCTACAGTGAGGAGATGACCGCCGAGGAACGTGCCGCACAAGTAGAGGCGCTTGCTGAGGCATGGACTACCTTCGCTGCATCGCTCACCGATGCTAACATGAATCTCCCCATCAGCGGTAACTACTACCGCATGTATACTCCGCTCCGTGCCAATCGCTACGCTACAGGCAATGGAGCAGATGCAGCTATCACAGGTCCCACCGAGGCGAACACCAAGGCTTCTATTTGGCAGTTCGTCTCACGAAACGATGGTTCCTACGATATCATCAACCTCGCTGACGGAACCTATATTTCACCCGCTAGCAACAACAATACCGCACTGAAGACTGTGACCGCACAGCCCAATGCAGGATGGACCATCAAAAAGGCCGAGACCACGGGCAATGTCATCGTGGTGAGCGGCACGGCACAGTTCAACCAGCAGAAAGATGGCAACCTCCATCTGCTCAACTGGGGAAGCGGAACAAATACTACTGATGACGGATGCGAATACCGCTTCGTGGACGTATCGACCTCGGTACCTCCCCAGCCCCTCGTAAAATTGGAGGGCTTGGGCAACCAGACCTATCCCTACGCCATTGACGATGCTTTGGCAGCCAAGGTGTTTGCCAAGGAGAATATCACTATTGCAGTGGATGTTGTAACAGCCAGTAGCATGAGTAGCCGTGGTGCCATCGTATGCGCTTCGGACCCGACACAGGCAGCTGCAACCTCAGCTATAGGCACAGCAGTCTCACCATATATTGCTTTGGGACAACATAGTGATGGACGCGTGTCTTATTTGCGTTCAGCACGAAATGGTGACCAGTATTCGGGGACATCTTTGGACGCAGCTACCAGCTACAAATTGATATATGTAATCAACGGAACACAATCAATACAGGCATTCAAATGTGTTGATGGCACAGTAACATCGTTGCTGAATCGTGGGACGACCAATAACGAGTCCATTAACTGGCTACAGAATTTGAAGCAGGTGGCAGATAACTACAATGGAGCTAAGCTATATATTGGTGGTGGTGTTACTAAAGAAGGGAACAAGGATGTCTTTAGCGGACAAATACGCTCGGTACAGTTCTTCGACGGTGCGCTCAATGCTGAAAAGATTGCCATGATTGAATATCCTGTAAACGAAGAGGACATCATCCTCAGCGAAGCAGTAGCCGCCAACAGCAACATGAATATCTATGGCCTCCAACGCTACTTGGGTTTGGTGCAGGATGCCGGTACCGGCATAGAAGGCAATGGTCAGTTTATATGTAACTACCCCGCTGCTACCTCTCAAGAGAGTGGCAATTCCTATGCAAACCTCATTGATGGCAACTACGAGACCTTCTTCCACAGCGGCTACGGAAACACTATCGGTAGCGGCAACCACTACCTACAGGCCAATCTGGGCAAGGCGGTGAAGAGCTTCCGCTTCTACTTCAAGAAGCGTAGCCAGAACAACAACAACCGTCCCACGAAGATTACCATCGAGGGTTCTAACGACAAGGAGTCTTGGAGCGAGGTAAAGGTTATCAGCAGCGGTTTCCCCACCGATGCTGCCGTGCTCGACTACTTCTCTGAGGAGATTACCAGCACTACCGCCTACCAGCACTATCGCTTCACGGTGAACTCAACTAGCAATAGTACCGTATTCTTCACCTTCTCCGAGTTCTACATCCTCCCCAACGATTACGACAAGGTGAGCGAGACCTTCGATGCCGTGCGTGCCTACCGTGCCGAAGCTACCGTGGAGACCGCTACCGCACTCAATGCCGCCTATGCATTGAACCAATGTATCATCAAGGGCATGCCCATCGTAGGTGAGGAGTCATACATCTATGCCGATACCTACAAGGATGGGGTATTTGTCAATCGTTACCTCTATAATAACAATGGAAGCGCAGCTCTCACCACCGAGCTTCAGAATACAGATGCATTCATCTGGACCCCTGCGGTGAGCGAGGATGGTAAGTACAACTTCGTGAACAAGGCTGGCAAATACCTTGCGCACAGAGGTATGAGCGACAACGCCCACAACTTCACCGTGGCAGCAAGCACCCACCACATGGGTGTGACGCTACATTCCGCATCCGGGAACTACTGGGTCATCAAGAACGCTGACGGTGGTTTCGACCAATCGACCATCACCTACGACCAAACAAGCACCAACTACTGCACCGACTTTGTGTTCATTCCCGCAGAGTTCTACAAAGAGGCAAAACTGTATGTCAAAGCCGAGGTCGAAGGGCTGGATGCCAACAACCCCAACACACATCTCGGTAGCATTGGAGTAAATGGTGCAGCCAAGAAGTTCACGTTAGAAACTGGCGTAACAGAGTATACCTACAACGCCATGCTCTCTACAACCGTCGACTTCACTCGCGCCTACCGTGGCTTCGAGCTCAAAGGTTTCTTCCTCGGTGAAGAGAATTTGGGAAAGAGAGCGACCCTCACCGAGGAGCAGAAAGCCCTCATCACCGAGCAGAATCCCCTCATCGCTAAGTTCACCACAACGGATGAGGTGACCCTCTTCTATGACGATGACCCCTTCTCATATCGTATCCCTGCCATCGGCAAGACCTCTACGGGTCGCCTCATCGCAGTGAGCGACTACCGCTATAGCCTCGATGATATAGGCCGCTATAACTTTGGCACGGCTAACCCCGGTATCGACTTGGTGATGCGCTATAGCGACGACAATGGTAAGACCTGGAGCGAGACGAAGACCATCGCCAAGGGCTCTTGCAAGCGTGGCACCGATGACTGCGCCTATGGTGATGCTGCCATCGCCGTGGTAGGGCAGAAGGTGCTCGTGATGGGTGCTGCCGGTGACGTGATGTTCGGTAATGGCAGTGCTACGGCACACAACCGCACCGTACGCATCCTCAGTGAGAACAATGGCGAGACATGGGCTGCGCCGCAGGACATCTCCGAGACCCTCTTCATTGGCAATGATGCTACCATTCAGAACGGCTACACCGCCTTCTTCGGCAGTGGTAAACTGGCCGTAGACGAGGACTATAATAGTACCGGCAAGGCACGCATCTACGGTGCCATGCTTATCAAGAAGGAGGGAGTAGACAATGCCATCTACGTCATCTACACCGATGACCTCGGCCTCACATGGAGCATCCTCGGTGGTAGCCAGACACACGTGACCACCAACGATGAACCCAAGGTAGAAATTCTTCCCAGCGGACAGATCCTCCTCAGCGTGCGTCGTGGCGGTGGCCGTCAGTTCAATGTGTTTACCTACACCGACAAGGCTACCAGTGCTGGCTCATGGAATACCAACGTGAATGGCTGTAACAACGGCGGTAGTAACACCTGTAATGGTGAACCCTTCCTCATTGATGCCGTTAATGCTCAGGGCGAAGCCGTGAAGCTCCTCCTCCAGTCGCAGCCCAAGGGTGGTAGCGGACTCTATGATCGTCGCGACGTGACCATCTGGTACAAGGAGGTCACCGATGCCAACTACACCTCTGCACAGATGGCAGCCGACTGGACACAGGGTCTTCAGGTGAGCACCCAACAGAGTGCCTACAGCGCGATGGCCTTACAGGACGATGGCAAGATTGCCTTCTTCTTCGAGGAGGCCCCCTGCTATGGCGACGACCAGGCTAAGGGATACTGCATGGTATACGCACCGCTCACCATCGAGCAGATTACCAAGGACAACTACAGCACACCAGCAAGGATTACCATCAGCAACTATGAAATAGGCACCTTCTATGCCAATGAAGCTGTAGAGATACCTGAGGGGCTGACCGCCTACGTGGCCATCACTGCTCCCGAGATGAATGGCGAAGAGGGCATCATCACCATGAGCAAGATAGAGGATGGCATTATCCCTGCCCAGACGGGTGTGGTAATCCGTGGTGCTGAGGGAACCTATACTTTTACGCAGACCGAGGAGGCAAGCACTACAGAAATCGAGGGAAATATGCTCCGTGGCTATACTGGCACCAACGAGTTTCAGGAAGTAGCTCTCCCCACCGACGGCTCTACCAACTACGTACTCACCGTAAAGGATGGCAATGCTGGCTTCTACCGCAAGGATGCCGCCTTCAAGGTCTACAACCACAAGGCATACCTCAATGTACCTGCCGCACAGGGCGTACGCTCACTCACCATCCGCTTCGAGGGAGACGGCAGCACAGGCATTGAGCTGACAGCAGCGGGCAGTGGGGAGCGGGCAGTCGTCTACGACCTCCAAGGCCGCCGCGTGGAGAGTCCCACAAAGGGCATCTACATCAAGGCGGGCAAGAAGACAGTAATCAAGTAGGCAACTGCATTGCCTGACAGGGGGTGGGGCTTAAGTTATGGCCCACCCCCTTTGTTTTATTCAGACGTTTGTTGTACCTTTGCGGAAACTAAAGAATCCTATAATGAGCGAACAGGACAAAATGGTACTACGTGCCGAACACCTTGTCAAGAAGTACGGCAAACGTACAGTGGTCAATGACGTATCGTTCGATGTAAAGCAAGGAGAGATCGTCGGGCTCCTCGGCCCCAATGGGGCTGGCAAGACGACCTCGTTCTATATGACTACGGGACTCGTGGTACCTAACGGAGGACGTATATTCATCGACAATCAGGAGATAACCTCCGACCCCGTATACAAGCGTGCCCGCGTGGGCATCGGCTATCTGGCACAGGAGGCCAGCGTGTTCCGCAAGATGAGCGTGGAAGACAACATCGCCTCGGTGCTCGAGATGACGGGCAAGCCCAAGGAGTACCAGAAGGAGAAGCTCGAGAGCCTGATTGCCGAGTTCCGACTGCAGAAGGTGCGCAAGAACCTGGGCGACCGGCTGTCGGGCGGCGAACGCCGTCGCACCGAGATTGCCCGCTGCCTGGCCATCGACCCCAAGTTCATCATGCTCGACGAACCCTTTGCCGGTGTCGACCCCATCGCCGTGGAGGACATACAGCAGATCGTGTGGAAGCTGAAGGACAGAAACATCGGCATCCTCATCACCGACCACAACGTGCAGGAGACGCTCTCCATCACCGACCGCGCCTACCTGCTCTTCGAGGGGCGCATCCTCTTCGAGGGTACACCCGAGGAGCTGGCAGCCAACGCCACCGTACGCGCCAAGTACCTGAGCAACAGTTTTGTATTACGCAAGAAGGAATTTCAACTATGAAGATAAAATTATTATTGGCCGCGCTCTGTCTCTTGTGCGGGATGCTGCCTGCAGCCTATGGGCAGCAGACGGAGGATAATGGTCAGCTGTCCATCCACGACTCACAACCCATCACTCACAACTCCGAACTCCACCGCGTCCCACCACGCAGGGAGATACGCCACAAGATAAAGCAGTTAACGGCGAACGGTCAACAGCCGGAGGATAATTGTCAATTCTCAATTGTCAATTCTCAATTGTCTACCCGTGCCTCGGGCGAATACATCATGACAGCGTTTCCCACTAAAGGAGAGATCAAGGGGGTAGTCATTCTCGCAGCCTTTGCCGATGTGCCCTTCTCTATCAGTTCCGATAGCCTCAGAACACTATTGGGCAACCGATACAATGGCGACAACTACAGCGAGGAGATCGACTTTGAAGCATACAGTGAGACGTACGGTAAGATGCTTCCCCTGCAAGCAACCATCCCCGGCAGTGCCCGCGACTATTTTCGGACGCAATCGTTCGGACAGTTCGTTCCACAATTCGACATCATCGGCCCCATCACGCTGGACAGTGCACGCGCCTACTACGGAGGCAACAACAGCAACGGCAGCGACAAGAACACCACAGGCATGATACGCGAAGCCTGCCAGAAAGCCTACGATATGGGGCTGACCGACTTTACAGACTATGACAACGATGGCGATGGAGTGGTCGACTTCGTATACGTAATCTATGCCGGCAGTGACGAGGCACAGACAGGCATCGAGGATTGCATCTGGGCCAAAGCCTCGAGCATCTCGCTCACCTTGGGCAACAGGATGAAGGTGGGGCGCTATGCCTGCTCGGGTGAGCTGGTCATCGACCTCCCCGTAGTGGCCGGAATAGGCACTTTCGTGCATGAGTTCGGGCACATATTGGGGCTCCCTGATTTCTACAACACCAAGGCTGAAGACTTCACCATGGACGTATGGAGCGTGATGGACTACGGCATGTACAATGCCGAGGGGTTCGTACCCTGTGCCTACACGGCTTTCGAGCGCTATTCGCTCGGATGGATACCCATGCACACACTCGACCATCCCACGACCATGAGCATAGGCACTACAGAGGAAGAACGCCGGGGATACCGCATATTCACTTCGGTCATTGACAGTACGGGCATCGTCACCGAAGCCGATACCTCCTCATTCTACCTCATCGAGACCATCCGCCGCGAGGGATGGAACCGCTATGCCCCTGCCAACGGCATGCTCATATCGGAGGTTACCTATGAGAAGTCGGCCTGGACAGGCAACAAGGTGAATGTAGGTACCATGCACCGGCACTGCATCGTACCTGCCAACAATGACTACAACTACAAGACCGCCAACAAGCACCTCTTCGGAACAGATAACCACGAGTTTACACGCACATCTGTACCCGCATCCATCACCCAGTTTGATGCGGTGATGGATAAGCCCCTTACCGACATCCGCTACGACGCGACTACAGGTAAGACATCGCTCCATTTTTACAAAGGCGACATCGCAGGTGGATTGGGACAATCCCCAACCTTCGATTATCAATTCTCAACGCCATACGATTTGCAGGGAAGACCTTTAGCGGCTCCCACAAGAGGGATATACATCCAAGGAAAAAAGAAACTCTACGAGAAGGACCGATAAAGCCACCGACCTCTCTATCTGTTACTCTCGAATGCCTTATACTCCCCCAGTATCGTGAATTCTTTAGTGAGCGGACGCACGGCATCGATACTTTGACGGAAACGCGTGTAATCGTTGAAAGTGACATCGACGTAGAACATGTACTCCCACTCTCGCCCGATAATGGGCAGCGACTGTATCTTGGTCAAGTTGATACGATAGAAGGTGAATATGGAGAGTATAGCCGAGAGACTACCCTCCTCATGAGGGAGCGAGAACACGATGTTGGCCTTGTCGGCACGGCGACTCACAACCTCGGCACTCAGTCCGTCGGAACGCCATCGGTCAGCTAAAACGAGGAAGCGAGTGAAGTTATGCTTGTTGGTCTCGATATTCTCCTGCAATATGCGCATACCATAAAGCTTGGCTGCATGTACAGAACAGATGGCCGCATGACCCCGCAACTGTTTCTCCTTGATCTCCTTTGCGCTAAGCGCGGTATCATCGGCCTGCACAGCCTTCAGCTCGGGATGATGTTGCAGGAAAGCTTCGCACTGGGCCAGTGCCACGGGATGCGAATGTACTTCATGCAAATCGCACCAATCTTCATCGGGCAGACAACATATACAATGGGCTATGCGCAACTTCTGCTCGCCAACAACCACTACACCGCTGTCACGCAACAGCTCATAATTGTGAAGCAAACTGCCCGCAATGGTATTCTCTATTGCCACAAGCGCCACCACATCGCTGTCTACAGCCATAGCCTCAAACACTTCACCAAAGGTGTCGCAGCAAATAAGCTGCGTCTCTTCATCTCCGAAAAAGAGTCTCGTCGCTATATCATGGTACGAGCCTTCAAATCCTTGTATCGCTACTTTTTTCATAATGCGAGGACAAAATTAACATAAGGTAAATGAAAATGCAAGCTTTTCTCTACTTTGCCCATTGAAATTTGGTATTTCGCTCGGCTTGTTGTACCTTTAGTCCTGCTACGCAGGCCAGAAATTAGGCTGCACCTCAGAAAAATGCAAGTAAACTTGCTTTTTCGTTCGGTTTGCACTACCTTTGCAGGCTGAAACAAAAGTGAATATAAATATATAAGTATAAAATAATGGAGATTACATTGCAAAACGTGAGCGAAGTGAAAGGTATGCTCACCGTGAAGTTGGCCAAGGCCGACTATGAACCTAAAGTTGAAAAAGCCCTGAAAGCCTTCCGCCAGAAGGCCAATATGCCCGGTTTCCGCCCCGGTATGGTACCCATGGGCCTCATCAAGAAGCAATATGGCTCGGCTATCAAGGCTGAGGAGATCAATAAGATGCTGCAAGAGGCTGTGTATGGCTACCTCAAGGAGAACAAGGTGGACATGCTCGGCGAGCCCCTGCCCAACGAGGATCAGCAGAAGACCATCGACTTCGATACGATGGAAGAGCTCGAGTTCCTCTACGACATCGCACTCGCACCTAAATTTGACGCTACACTCACCGACAAGGATACTATCCCCTACTACACCATCACTGTATCGGACGAGATGGTAGACGGTCAGGTAAACATGTATACCCAACGCAACGGCCGCTACGAGAAGGTAGAGGAGTATGCCGACAACGACATGGTGAAGGGTCTGATGTGTCAGCTCGACGAGGCTGGCAACACCGTAGAGGGTGGCATCCAGGCTGAGGACGCAGTAGTACTGCCCAAATATATGAAGAATGCCGCTCAGGCTGCTCTCTTCGAGGGTACC
>JAFQLT010000140.1 GCA_017396545.1 Bacteroidaceae bacterium
ACCCGCGTTGTTTACAAGGATGTCGATACGTCCAAACTCCTTCACCACATCGGCCACAAGAGCCTCGGTAGCGGCATAGTCGGCTGCGTCGGCCACATAACGCTTTACCTTCACGCCCAATGCGGCAATCTCCTGCTCGGCCTGCTCGGCTGCTGCGCTGGGAGTCACATGTGTGAATGCTATGGCAGCACCCTCGGCAGCAAAGCGCAGGGCCACGGCCTTACCTATGCCACGCGAAGCACCCGTCACGAGTGCCACTTTTCCTTCTAACATTTTTTCCATATTTAATAGTTTTTGTGCGTTGTGGAGTTAAGATGCTGTGCCAAAATAAGTTATTTACATTTTGACACAGCCCTTTATCTCCTAAAATAAGGCTATACTAAGGCAAATGAAAGATTTCCACGGCAGCATAGTTTCCCGTTAACCTTGGCCTCAGCCTTAACAAAGACAATGGCCTGACGGCGGTCGGTGATAGTAGAACGTATCACAATGGTATCACCAGGACGTACCTGATATTTGAATCGCACATTGTCGATTCCCGTATAGAGTGGCCGTTTGGTGCGTATCTCATCGCCGAGTAGCATGGCACACGACTGAGCCATCATCTCGCAGAGAATTACTCCAGGTACTACGGGGTAGTCGGGGAAGTGGCCTTGCAGGAAATACTCGTCGCCGCGCACATGGTAAGTGCCTACGGCATAATTCACCTCATTGCCCTTAGCATCGGTCACAACTTCTGTTTCCACAGAGTCGATGAGCAACATCGGCTCACGATGCGGAAGATAGGTTTTGATCTCTTCTCTGTCCATGTATTGTTGCTTTGTGATTAAATAAGCTATCTCCCTAGAAAACTCAAATCACACCTTCTTCAACACCACACACGCATTATGTCCGCCGAAGCCGAGCGAGTTGGACGCAGCCATAGTCAAATCGACCCTTACAGCCTTGTTAGGCACGTAGTTGAGGTCACATTCGGGGTCGGGTTCCTTGTAGTTGATGGTGGGGGGCACGATACCGTGCTTCACAGCCAATGCGGTTGCGATGAGTTCTATGCCTCCGGCTGCACCGAGCATGTGGCCTGTCATCGACTTGGTGGAGCTGATGAGTGCCTTGCGGGCATTCTCTTCACCGAGGGCGAGCTTGATAGCGTTGGTCTCGGTTTTGTCGTTGAGCGGTGTGCTGGTACCGTGAGCGTTGATATAGAGCATGTCGTTAGAGGTATAGCCGGCTTCGTCGAGTGCCATGCGGATGGCCTTCGAGGCTGGTATGCCATCGGGGCGCGGAGCGGTATAGTGGTGAGCGTCGCACGTGTTGCCATAGCCGGCTACTTCAGCATAGATGGTAGCTCCACGCCTCATTGCATGTTCATACTCCTCGAGGACAAGGACACCAGCACCATCAGCCATGGTGAATCCGCTGCGGCGGGCATCGAAGGGTGTGCAGGCATCCTCCAAAGTCTCGGCATTGGTGAGTGCTCTGCTATTGGCAAAGCCACCGATGGCCAAGGGATGTACGGCAGCTTCGGCGCCACCGGTGATGATAGCATCGGCCATACCGTACTTGATAGCATGGAACGCCTCGCCTACCGAGTGGGTACCCGTAGCGCAGGCTGTCACCACAGGCAGACAGGGGCCTTGGGCGTTGTGGCGGATAGCGATGTTACCCGAGGCGATATTGGCTATCATTGTAGGGATAAAGAGGGGAGAGATGCGACGTGCACCCTCATCGAGATACTTTCCTGTCTCGCGCACAAAGGTCGCGATTCCGCCGATACCTGAACCTACATATACACCGAAACGACTGGGTTCGATATTCTCGCCACTTACCAGACCGCTGTCTTTCACGGCTTGGTGTGAAGCTGCTACCGCATATTGGCAGTAGAGGTCCATTTTGCGCACATCGGCACGCTCAAGTCCATAGGTCATAGGATCAAAGTCCTTCACCTGTGCCACAATGCGCACAGGGAGATCAACATCGTCAAATCCTTGGATAAAATTCAGTCCACTCTTACCCTCAACAAGACTGTTCCAGAAGTCTGCAACAGTGTTTCCTACGGGGCTGATAGCTCCCAATCCTGTAATTACAACTCTTCTTTCCATATCTTCGATATTTGCAGTTTTTAGTAATGTCATCCTGAAACGGACGTGAAGAACCCGGCATGGAATGTTGCGAGATTTTTCGCGTTGCTCAAAATGACAAGTGATGTTTCTTTAGTCTTTACAGTTATAAATATTTTGCAATCATGTTGCAAATATAGTCATTTATTCCATTCGATGATACATGCACCCGAAGTAAATCCTGCACCGAACGCGCTAAATGCTAGCAAATCGCCTTTTTTGAGCCTTCCCATACGGTTGAGCTCATCGAGCAGCATGGCCACACTAGCCGACGAACTGTTACCATACCTGTCCATGTTGACAGGAAATTTGCTGGCATCAACATCGAAGCGGTGACGGATAAAGTCATTGATGCGAAAGTTGGCCTGGTGCAATATGTAATAGGTGATGTCATCCTTGGTGAGGCCTGCCTCGGAAAGTACGGCCAGCAGGTCGTGCAGCGAACTGGTGACGGCTGTCTTGAACACCTCTTGCCCAGCCATATACAATGGCTTGTGCTCCTCTTCCTTGGTAATGAAGGGAGTAGGCTCCAGTTTGCGTTTGTAGTGGAGTACGCCAAGATTGCTCTTCGATGACACCTTGATGGCTCGCAGCCCGTTGCCCTTGGTCACAACCATGGCTCCTGCCCCATCACCGAAGAGCACACAGGTGCTGCGGTCGTTCCAATTGACCATGCGTGTAGGCTCTTCGGCTGCCATTACGAGGATATTGTTGGCGCGGTCGGTCTGCAGCAGAGCCTCGGCAAAGTCGATGGCATAGATGAACCCTGTGCAGGCAGCATTGAGATCCACGCAGGGGCACGATGCACCTATCTTCCCCTCCACAATACTGGCCATTGATGGAGTGACATATTCATTGATTACATTGGAGCATATAATATAGTCGAGTTCCTTGCCCTCTATTTGGGCATCGTCCAGTGCCCTTTGGGCTGCTTCGGTGGCAAGGTCTTCCAAATGTTCGTCCGTTATCACCTGGCGCGAACAGATGCCTGTGCGCTCGCGTATCCAGGCATCACTCGTGTCCATCAGTTGTGCCAAGTCATCGTTTGTTACTGTGCGCTTGGGGTGCGCACTGCCGGTTCCGATAATTCTCATAGTTTCGTTCTATATGATTTCGAGTGCAAAAGTAAGCAATCATCTATTCCTGCCCAATAAAACGTCACCCTATGTGGCAGAGGAACAGCGTTATAGGGACTAAGCACGTCAGATTGGGGGTAAAGGGGCGAAATTCTCTTATGGGGTGAAAAAAGGTTAATGATTGCATAATGTCGCGATAAAGTCGTACCTTTACAGCGCAAAAGCGATGGCATATCGAATGGCTTTGCTACAGAAAATAGATGAATTATGGAATTGAACCTAAGAAAGAAAGTCCCCCGTTTCCTCCTTGAGAGCCGCACCCTTGCAGGCTCCGTCATGGCTATCGTACTCTTTTCCATCCTTTTCATGGTGATATATGGTCCCTACTCCTCTACCTCATGGCTCACGTTGGTAGCAGGCAGAGCCGAAGATGCGGGGATGCTCAGCAGGTTCCACATGGTGATGGCCTCTGTGGTCTTCTATCTCGTGGCCATCGCCTTCCTCATATTGAGCAAAGTCATTCTCTACCATATAGGCCGTAAATATCAGCTCATGGGTGTCCACTTGGCGGCCTATATAGGCGGTGAGGTGGTGATGGTATCGTTTATCTATACTGTTTTCACCGCGCTGTTCAATCTTGCCGACCCCGACCTGTTCTTCGCCATTCTTGGCCGTGCGATATTGGTACTCTCCTTTATCCTCATCATTCCTTATATAATATGTCTGCTCTATGCCACCAACCGTCACCAGCAGCAGCTGCTCGACCGCCTAGGCATGAATGTCGTGAACGACAAGGCCGAGAGCACCGACCCCAAGCTCATCCACTTGGTAGACAGCACCGGCCGCCTGAAGATGAGCATCAACATTGACAGCCTCTACTACGTGGAGTCGCAGGACAACTATGTGAAGATATACTACGAGTCCGACGGCAAGTTGTGCAACTACATGCTGCGTAGCACTACCAAGGCCATCGAGAGCAAGTTCGGCGACTGGCTCATCCGCTGTCATCGGGGCTACATCGTCAATAAGAACAAGATACGTATCTTCCGTAACGACCGTGACGGCATGTATATCAAGCTCACTCATGATGGCATCAAACAGATACCCGTATCCAAATCATACTCCTTGCGAATACAGCATCTGTTGTCTCAGTCTTCTGATAGGACAGATGAGTAGTGCATGTGAAACAAAACACACATTCTCAGCGCTTTGTTGCACTCACCCCTACATCCCTTGATGAATGGGGCTCCTTTTGTGGGCAATCGCTTGGAGATTGAGGACGAAAGAAAATGGGATTAGCAGTAGCGGGCATATCTTTGCAGCGTCAATTGAACAAAAGCAAAGATCCGTATGCTCGAACGATTTCTTACACAGACAAGGTTTGTGTCTCACGATGACTTTATGCAGAACTATGAGGTGCGCATACCCGAGCACTTCAACTTTGCCTACGATGTTATCGACGCGTGGGCCGAAGAGGCTCCGTACAAGCGTGCTATGTTGTGGACCAACGAGAGGGGCGAGGAGCGCACCTTCTCATTCCTCGACCTGAAAGAATACACTGACCGCACAGCCTCCTATTTCCAGAGCATAGGCATCGGCAAAGGAGATGTAGTGATGCTTATCCTGAAACGTCGTTACGAGTGGTGGTTCAGCATACTTGCCCTGCACAAACTGGGAGCCATCGTAGTACCCGCCACACACCTGCTCCGCAAACACGACATTGAATATCGATGTAATGCTGCCGATATCCATACGATAGTGGCTTGTGGCGATGACGACATTGTCCGCAACGTGGAGGCGGCACGCCTGCACTGCCCTACGTTGAAAAACCTCGTTTCCATCGGGGAAATTATCCCCGATGGATGGGAGGACTTTCATCGGGGGATCACCCATGCCGCTCCCTTTGTGCGTCCTGCAAAGAATGCCTGCACCGACACGATGCTGATGTACTTCACCTCCGGTACCACGGGCGAGCCTAAGATGGTGTGCCACGACTTCACCTACCCTTTGGGACACATCATCACAGCCTGCTACTGGCACAATCTCAGTGAAGACTCGCTTCATCTTACCCTTAGCGATACGGGATGGGGCAAGGCGGCTTGGGGCAAGCTCTATGGTCAGTGGATAGCAGGGGCTACGATATTTGTATATGACTACGAGGGGCGTTTCCCACCGGCAAACATACTGCGCACCATAGAGCGGTATCGCATCACCTCGTTCTGTGCTCCTCCTACGGTATTCCGCTTCCTCATCAAGGAAGATATAGGCAGTTACGACATCAGTAGCCTGCGATACTGCACCGTGGCAGGCGAGGCACTCAATCCCAACGTGTTTGCCGAGTGGTATCGCCTTACAGGAATCCGCCTGATGGAAGGGTATGGGCAGACCGAGACCACCCTATCCATAGGCACCTACCCCTGGTGTACACCCAAGCCTGGCTCAATGGGTGTACGCGGCCCACAGTATCATGTAGAAATAATGGATGGTGAGGGTCATCTGCTTGGTGCCGACGAGGAAGGCGAAATCGTGATACGTACTGGGGAGAGCAAGCCACTGGGGCTCTTCAAGGAGTACTACCGAGATGCCAAGCTCACCGCATTGGCCAACCGCAATGGCTGGTATCATACGGGCGACATAGCCTACCGCGACCGCGACGGGTATTTCTGGTTTGTAGGGCGCACCGATGATGTCATCAAGTCATCGGGCTACCGCATAGGTCCCTTCGAGGTGGAGAGCGCACTCATGCGCCACCCTGCTGTGCTCGAGTGTGCCATCACCGGTGTCCCCGACGAGATACGCGGACAGGTAGTGAAGGCCACCATTGTGCTTGCCGACGCGTATCGCGACAAAGCCTCCTCGGCACTGGTCAAGGAGATCCAAGCCTATGCCAAGGAGGTCACGGCACCCTACAAGTATCCGCGTGTGGTGGAGTTTGTCGACGAACTGCCCAAAACCATCAGCGGCAAGATAAAGCATTACGAGATAAGGCAAAAGAAATAGAAAAAACCTCTTTACCTAACACCATAACCTAATTGTGAAAAAAAACAGAAAGAATCACTTGTTGATTATTTATAACCTAAACCCTAATCAAAGAGTGGCAGCATACTGGTATGCTGCCACTTACTTTGTAATTATTTTCTGAAAAATAGTTAAAACCGAAAATAAACTGTAATTTTGCATGTTCAAAAGAATAAAACACCGTGACAGCATAGTGTTATGAACGACAAAGACATCATAAACAAAGAACTATGAACTACAGTTTTAAGAGTAAACTCAAAATGTATATCAACTCCAGTGTGGTGCTGATATTCTTTACTGTTGCGGCACTGATATGTGCCAACACTCCTGATGTGAAGGATTGGTATACTTCATTTTGGACACAGGAGGTGAGCCTTGCAGTAGGCGACCTCAACTTCTTCAGCCATAATGGCCACGCTATCACCTTGGGTCAGATGATTAACGATTTCCTCATGGCTGTCTTCTTCCTTTCGGTAGGACTGGAGATTAAGCGTGAGATTATGGTGGGCGAACTCTCATCACGCGAGAAGGCGCTGCTCCCTGTCATTGGAGCTTGCGGAGGAATGCTTGTTCCCGTACTCATCTTCTATCTCGTATGCCCTGACGATGCAGCCATGCAACGCGGCCTGGCCATACCGATGGCAACCGACATAGCATTCTCATTGGGTATTCTTTCCGTGTTCAGCACGCGTGTGCCCATCGGACTCAAGATATTTCTGGCTGCCCTTGCTGTGGCCGATGATCTAGGTGGCATACTCGTAATAGCACTCTTCTACTCATCTGATATACATCTGATTTATCTTGGCCTATCGGCTCTATGCGTGGTGGGCATGATAGTAGGTAACGTATTGAACGTACGAACCAAGACTTTCTATATATCCATAGGCTTCGTATTGTGGTACCTGATGCTCAACTCGGGCATCCATGCCACTATCGCAGGTGTCATCATGGCATTCTGTATTCCATCAAACCTGAAAAAAGGTACAGGCTATTATCTTGAACGTATCCGTAATAACGTCAACAGATTTCCCGTCATTGAGGTAAGCAAACGGCACAGTACCATTGTGCTCACCAATGAGCAGATAGGTACACTGAAAAGCATCGAATCAGCTGCCGACCACATGATTAGTCCTCTACAAGATATGGAGGACCTCCTACATGCACCCATCAACTACGTCATCCTTCCCCTGTTTGCCTTTGCCAATGCGGGTATCGACCTCTCGCAGATGAGCTTAGGAAATGTATTCTCGGGAGTAAGCCTTGCGGTGATGATGGGTCTCGTACTGGGCAAATTCATCGGTGTTTTTTCCTTCTCGTGGTTGGCCGTACGTTTCCGTCTTGTTACCCTACCTACCGGAGCTACATGGAAGAGTTTTGCGAGCGTTTGCATCGTGTGTGGAATAGGGTTCACCGTATCCATGTTCATCGCTGAACTGTCCTATGCCGGGCTTAATGCTGGCAGTGCCGCACTGCTCCCTCAGGCCAAACTGGGCGTACTACTTGGTTCTGTCATCTCAGCCACCCTCGGCTGTTTTTTCTTGAACCGAACATTGCCGAGGCGTCGACAAATGTAACCCGTCTACACTTATTGCAAAGAGGATTCATTGCATAAGCGCTTGAGTTTTATCTTAAGCTCAGTGGCAAATTATACCGGTTTCTGTCTACAGATTGTAATAATGCGGAGGCTCTTGTCAGATGTGCGAACAACTGATTACTAGTATTTATATAATGACTGTACATTATCCTTGCAGGGGTGGTATGCAATCCCTGCAAGAATTGCATACCACCCCTGCAAGAATTGCTATCGCTCCCTGCAGGGAACAGCTCTAATGAAAGGACTGTTTCCCGAAAAGATGAAAGGTTGATATACCTGTTCGTTACAGCCTCGCACCTTACCTTGGGAAATGTTTTTCAGAGAGCCATCGGTCAACATCCAAAAACTTTTAGTACTTTTGCGCAACATAAACACACAATGCGATGATGAAATACCCTCGCCTACTTGCAGTATTCCTGCTATTCCCCCTCTCTCTTGCGGCACAAACCGACGAACTACGCGGTATTTACTTCGACAAGAAAGTATATACACCGAGCGAACTTCCGTCTTTTGCGGAGGTAAGGGATGCGCTCCCCTCCCCTATTTGGGACGAGAATCCCGAGTGGGTGGAGCTATATTGGAAGGCATGGGAAATCGCTTTTTCTAACTTGCAGTCACCGCCTGAGGGGTCGCCGCTTGTGGCCAACTGGATTGACGAGGGTTTATCTCCGCAGGTGTTTCAGTGGGATACGCATTTCATGGCCATGTTCGGGAGATATGCCTTTCATGTGTTTCCCTTCATCGAGTCGCACGATAACTTCTATGCCCGACAGCATGAGGATGGCATGATATGCCGTGTCATCAACGAGGCTGATGGCGCCGACCACCACTGGGGATTGGGCGAAAACTATTCACGTACCATCAATCCGCCCCTGTTCAGCTGGGCCGAGATGGAGTATTTCAAGTTCTCGGGTGATACGGCCCGGTTGGAACGGGTGTTGCCTCCCATCAGGAAGTATGTAGAATGGGTAGAGAAACATCGTAGGGCCGAGGGAACGGAGCATCAGTTGTACTGGTCGAACGGGCAGGCCAGTGGCATGGACAATACACCCCGCGATATGGGGCGCCCATCGCCAGACGGAGATATTCACTCCTCAACAAGTCCGATGGGATGGGTAGATATGTCGTCGCAAATCAAGATGTGCTACGATAACTTGGCCGAAATATGTCGCATCCTTGGACATAAGAAAGAAGCCAAAATGTATACCCAGAAGGCAAGAGAACTGGCCGAACGCATCAACCATTACATGTGGAGCGACAGCACGGGTTTGTACCATGATGTCACTCCCGATAGCGAGCACACACCTTGGATTACTACTGCTGCCTTTTGGCCCATCCTTGCCGATATCGCCACGCCCGAACAGGTGGAGCGCATGACCAAAGCCATACAGGATGAGAACCTCTTTTGGCGTCGTCTTCCCCTACCCTCACTTGCGGCCAACCAACCCTATTACGACTGTTGCGGGTGCTATTGGCGTGGCGGTGTGTGGGCACCTACAACTTACATGACTGTGAAGGGGCTTGAGCGTCATGGATACGCAAAATTGGCTGAAGTCATCGCACAAAAGAACCTGCAGACGATGTATAAGGTATATCAGTCTACAGGCACCATCTGGGAACTCTATTCCCCCGAGATGTATATGCCGGCTACCGATGCCACGGGTATCCATATGGTGAAGCCGGACTTTGTGGGATGGAGCGGACTTATCCCTATCTCGATGTTTATAGAAAACATTATCGGTATCGTTGCTGATGGGAGTGCCAATCGCGTCACATGGCGTACCGACGCAACGTCTCGTCATGGAATAAGCAATCTGCACTTTGGCCATGTGACTACGACGCTCATCCGTGAAGGCAATACCATCTCCGTAGAGTCAACTGCCCCGTACACATTAGTTGTTAACGATACAGAATACAAAATCAAAGCTGGATATAATGCAATACAATGCAAGTAATACGCAGTTTATTAGCAGAGACATTTGCTTTGCACGATATAAAATATCGAATTCTTATTTGGTAGTGCCGCAATAAACTCGTACTTTTGCGCCAAAATTAAACGACTATGGGATTTTTAGGGAATCTGTTTCGCAAGAAAACAACAAATGAAGAGGGAGCAGTCGGTGGAATCGAAGACTTCATGACTCTTATCCGTGTATACTATCAAGCTGTAATGGCAGGAAATCTGGGAATCAGCAACATCAACATGCTACCCGACTTAGCCATGTTCAAGCGTACACTTAGAGTTACCACACAAAACAACAAATTGGGTGTGGCCGAGAAGTCACGCTGCAAGAAGATGTTGATGCAAATCTATCACCTCGATGAGTCGTTCTTTAAAGAGATAGACGCCTCCATCAAGAAAAACTGCCGCAATGCGAACATGGTAAACAGCTATTTCTTCCAATTCCAACGCTTCAACGAGAGTCTGATGATGGCAGTGAGCAACGAAATGAAATATACTATGCGCATACCTTTCAAGAAGATGCTCTACACACAGACTGAGGCAGCCATAAGCAACATTCTTACGAAAAACAACTGGAAAGACGCTTCAATGTTTAAGGCAGCAGGAGAGGTGCGCCAGTTACAGCACACCCTCGGCTACTCAGGGCAGTGGATGACCGACTTCGTGTTCAATGTAATACGCTTAGCCAAGAAAGAGCCCAAGAAGAAAGCATAACAAGCAATCTCAGTGCCCACCATTGAAGAGCATCCATTGAAGCCTTTCCTGCCGCGTGAAGCAAAAGTGTTGATGCTCGGCAGTTTTCCACCCCAACAAAAGCGTTGGAGTATGGATTTTTTTTATCCAAACTTTCAGAACGACATGTGGCGCATTATGGGAATGATATTCTTTGCCGACAAGCACACCTTTGTAGATATTGAAAGAAAACGCTTTCGCCAAAAAGAAGTCGAGCAGTTTGCTGAAGAGATCGGCATTGCACTATATGATACGGCCGAAGCCATTTGTCGCTTACGCAATAACGCTTCAGACAACTTCCTTGAAATTGTCCGCCCCACAGATATAGAGGGTTTGCTGTATCAGATACCTTTGTGCCGCGCAATAGTGACAACAGGCGAAAAGGCTACAAACGAGATCGTATCGCGCTACCAAGTCGAAAAGCCCAAGATTGGCGAATGCAAACTACTTGCCATAGGAGACCATACATTACAATTCTATCGTATGCCCTCCACTTCTCGAGCCTATCCACTATCTTTAGAAAAGAAAGCAGCCTACTATTACGCCATGTTCCAAGATTTGAATCTTATCTAACCGTCATTTCGCACACATAATGCAAAAATATAATGAGAAACACTATTTTTGAAGGTAACAGTGCGTTTTTTACCCAAACAATTTCATTTTTATAAAAAAATCGGTTACATTTGTAACGAAGTTTGGTTAAGATGACGGAAGTAGATGAATTTGTAATCGAAAACTTTGAGTCAAGACTGAACAGATTGATGGAAGCCTATACGCGACTTTTGACCGAGAATGCCACATTGCGTAAACGGCTTAGCCAACAATCCGTTGAGTTAGACAAAGTACGCAAGCAGTATATCGAACTTACAGAATCTTATTCAAACCTCAAACTGGCAAAGATAATCAGTGCTAACGATTCTGGAATAGAAGACACACAGCGGAGATTGTCAAAGTTAGTGCGTGAAGTGGACAAGTGTATAGCACTACTCAATGCTTCGGAGCAAAAAGATAATATGCTATGACACCGACCAACCAACTGAGAATAAAGGTGATTATTGCTGGAACGACGTTCTTCTTACGAATAGACCCAAAAGAAGAAGAAGCCATCAGAAAAGCAATAAAGCACATTGATGATAAGTTGAACGTGTATCGGGAGCATTTTCCGGGACAAACCACCGAGAAATACCTCTCCATGATAGCCCTCCACATTGGAGTGTTGTATCAGCAAGAAAAGATGCGTACCGATACTCGCCCTTTCCAAGAAAAATTCGAAGAGCTAAGCATCAAGCTTGATGAGTTTCTCGCCGAAAACAAAGAGCACGTTTAATTTATTGGAACAAAAGGTAAACCACGCACTACTGAAGCCTTAAAGACATCTGTACTTTAAGCCATGAGGTAGTGCATTTTTAATAACTAAAACCAAGTAACCAACCATGACAACAACGTTAATACCGGTAATTGTCGGAGTTGCAGGCCTCATCATAGGTGCTGCACTAACCTACTTTATTGCCTTTTCTGGAGCCCGGTCGAAAGCAAAACGTATCCTTCAGGAGGCCGAAGCACAAGGTGAAGTAATGAAAAAGAACAAACTTCTCGAAGTAAAGGAGAAGTTTATCAACAAGAAAGCAGAGTTGGAGAAAGAGGTTGCTGCCCGCAGCCAGAAACTACAGCAAGCCGAGAGTCGCATGAAGCAACGCGAACTGCAACTCAACCAACAGCAGAGTGATAATCAGCGTCGGCGCAATGAGATTGATGCAATCAAGGCCAACCTTGACAGCCAGTTGCAAATTGTAAACGACAAGAAAACAGAACTTGAGTCTTTGCAAGCACAGGAACGTGAGCGCCTTGAAGCCATCGGTGGACTTTCTGCCGATGAAGCACGCGAACAACTCGTAGAATCACTCAAGGAAGAAGCCAAAACCCAGGCAGCATCGTACATCAATGAAATCATGGATGACGCCAAGATGACAGCCAATAAAGAGGCTAAGCGTATTGTCATCCAATCCATCCAGCGTGTAGCAACAGAGACAGCCATAGAAAACTCTGTTACCGTATTCCACATCGACTCAGATGAATTGAAGGGACGCATCATCGGACGTGAAGGGCGCAACATCCGTGCTCTCGAGGCTGCTACAGGTGTAGAAATTGTTGTTGATGACACTCCCGAAGCTATCGTTATTTCCGCCTTCGACCCTGTACGACGCGAAATAGCACGTTTAGCTCTTCATCAGTTAGTGACGGACGGACGTATCCACCCCGCACGTATCGAAGAAGTAGTCGCAAAGGTAAAGAAGCAGATTGAAGAAGAAATCATTGAGACTGGTAAGCGCACAACCATTGATCTCGGCATACACGGCTTGCACCCTGACCTCATCCGTATTATTGGTAAGATGAAATATCGTTCTTCATACGGTCAAAACCTTTTGCAACATGCTCGCGAAACGGCTAACCTTTGCGCAGTAATGGCTTCAGAGCTCGGGCTCAATCCCAAGAAGGCCAAGCGTGCCGGACTGCTGCACGATATAGGTAAAGTTCCTGACGAAGAGAATGAGTTGCCCCACGCACTCTATGGCATGAAGTTGGCCGAGAAGTACAAGGAGAAACCCGACATCTGCAATGCCATTGGCGCTCACCACGATGAAGTGGAGATGGAAACCCTACTGGCTCCCATCGTGCAGGTATGCGATGCCATCTCAGGAGCACGTCCCGGTGCACGCCGAGAGATTGTAGAGGCTTACATGAAACGTCTTAACGACCTTGAGCAATTAGCCATGTCATACCCTGGCGTGGTGAAGACCTACGCTATTCAGGCTGGCCGTGAACTCCGTGTCATTGTCGGAGCCGACAAGATTGATGACAAAACCACCGAGACACTCTCTGCCGACATAGCCAAAAAGATTCAGGATGAGATGACCTATCCCGGTCAAGTAAAGATTACTGTTATCCGTGAAACACGTGCCGTAAGTTACGCTCGCTAAGTTAGGCTTCCTATAACACTTATATGAACAAGTAACGGGCAACCCCTCAAGGAGTTGCCCGTTACTTGTTCATTATCTGTTAGGTCAGACGAAACTCTCTTCAATGATCTCTGTAAGCACATCTTTGATGTCAAGGCCAGCAGCACGCACCTGCTGAGGAATGAAGCTTGTGGCGGTCATACCTGGTGTTGTATTTATTTCGAGGAGATTGAGTTTATTCCCCTCAGTGATAATGTAGTCGATGCGTATGATGCCGTGACAGCGCAGGATGTCGTAAAGCAAGGAGGTAAGCGTACGCACCCTTTCTGCAATGCCTTCATCAATACGTGCCGGAGTAATCTCCTCGACCTGTCCGTTATACTTAGCATCATAGTCAAAGAACTCGTTTTTAGCCACCACCTCAGTGATAGGAAACACAACACTCTTCTTCCGTGTCTTGTAGCAGCCACAGGTAATTTCTGTACCCTGCATGAAGGCCTCTACCATCACCTCATCAGCTTCACCAAAGGCCGCCTCGACAGCAGGTAATAGTTCTTCGGGTGTTTTCACCTTTGTTGTGGCACAACTTGAGCCACCACACGTAGGTTTCACGAAACAAGGCAAACCTACAGCCTTCACTACATCATCGACAGTGATTACATCCTGACGACGCAAAGTGAGCGACTCGGCTACTCGCACACCAAGACTACGCAGATACTGATTGAGTACAAATTTATTGAATGTCATAGCCGAGATGAGTGGCGAGCAAGTAGAGTAAGGCATACGTATAAGCTCAAAATAACTACCCAAGAGCCCGTTTTCGCCTGGTGTACCATGTATTGTGACGTAGGCATAATCGAAAACAATATGTTCTCCCTTATATGTGAAGCCGAAATCGTTACGGTCTACGGGTACGACTGCACCATCGGGCAACTGTACATTCCACTCTGTGCCGCGTATGATAACGGTATATACAATATAACGATCTTTGTCAAGAAAAGAGGCAATACCCTCAGCACTGCGCAATGACACTTCATATTCACCTGAATCGCCACCAGCTACGATGGCTACAATACGTTTGTCGCTTATCATTCCTATACTTTTATTATATGCTTCATTGTTTTTCGTACAAAAGTACGAATAAACGGGCAATATATAAAGCATGTCGTGAAATTTTATATACCTTTGCAACATGGTACTCAACTATATCTGGATAGCCTTTTTCCTCGTAGCCTTTGCGGTGGCGCTCGTGCGCCTCATCTTCATGGGCGACGTGGAGGTGTTTCCCGCCATCATGAACTCCACCTTCTCATCGGCCAAGACGGCTTTTGAGATTTCGCTCGGACTCACGGGCGTGCTCTCTCTCTGGCTCGGCATTATGCGCATAGGCGAGAAGGGCGGAGTGGTCAACGTGGTGGCCCGCTGGCTGGCGCCGGTGTTCTCGAAAATCTTTCCCGACATCCCCAAGGGACATCCTGTCACGGGCACCATCTTCATGAACTTTGCCGCCAACATGCTGGGACTCGACAATGCAGCCACGCCCATGGGCTTGAAGGCGATGGAGCAGCTGCAGGAACTGAACCCCAAGAAAGACACGGCAACCAACCCGATGATCATGTTCCTCGTGCTCAACACCTCGGGCTTGACCCTCGTGCCCATCAGCGTGATGGTCTACCGTGCCCAGATGGGAGCCGCACAGCCTACCGATGTGTTCGTACCCATCCTTTTGGCCACCTTCTTCTCCACCATTGTGGGTCTCATCGTCACCTGTCTGTACCAGCGCATCAACCTGTTCAACCGTACACTCATGCTCTTCCTCGGTGCCTTGTGCACCCTGGTGGCC
>JAFQLT010000141.1 GCA_017396545.1 Bacteroidaceae bacterium
ATTCATCGGTCGCTGATGCGGTGGTGTCTGTGTGATGTCGGCACCTTCCAATAGGATTTCTCCCTCTGAGGCAGTCTCAAAACCTGCCAAGAGTCGCAGAAGGGTCGTCTTGCCGCATCCCGAGGGACCAAGGATGGTGACGAACTCTCCCTTTCTGATGTACAAACTCACATCATCCAGCACCTGCTTGTCTCCGAACCATTTAGACACGTGCTTGATATCGATGATGTAACCACCGGGTTCTACTCTGTTTTCAGCCAATGCCGTACTTTATTACAAGGTAATACAACATAAATTAAACCAATTTCACAAAAAAGTGGGAACAAAATTAGTGCAAGGCGAGAGAAAAAACAAGTAAAACTTGATTTTTTCCGAGCCGCAGCCTAATTTCTGTCTGCAAAGCAGACTAAAGTGAGTGCAAGGCGAGAGAAAAAACAAGTAAAACTTGATTTTTTCCGAGCCGCAGCCTAATTTCTGTCTGCAAAGCAGACTAAAGTGAGTGCAAGGCGAGAGAAAAAACAAGTAAAACTTGATTTTTTCTTGGACGAGCCAAGCGCAAGCATTCTTGGACGAGCCAAGCGCAAGCATTCCGAACCGCAGCCTATCTTCTGCCTGCGAAGCAGGCTAAAGATAGTGCCCCCCCGAACATCTTCTGCGTGTCCGTTGTTCTCGGTATGCCCTTCTTTTTTAGAGTCCGTATGAACAAACAAGGTCTACAGTTCGCACTCCATCTGTCAGCATTCATGCTGTCGCTGCTGCTTGTCATCAGCATCTCCATCGATACGTTCCGTGGTGTCTACTTCTACGATGATGCCAGCTATCTCGACCTTCAGTTCTGGATATGTATGATGCTGATGTTGCTCTTCTTCATAGAAGTGTACAATGCCGCTGACTCGTGGCGTTATTTCGGACGCCATTTCCTCTTCTTCCTGCTGACGATCCCCTATCTTCCCCTGTTCGATTGGTGGGGGATAGAGCTGTCCGGGCAGTCAGAATACCTCTTCCGCTTCATACCCCTCATCCGTGGCTATATAGCCCTTACGATATTGGCTTATGGGTTGCTTCGCGATCTGGCTTCAGGATTGCTCGTTACCTATATCGTGTTATTGTTCTCCTTTATATATTATTGTAGTCTCATTTTCTATGTGCTCGAAGTAGGTGTCAATCCTCAGCTCCACACGTTTTGGGACAGTGTGTGGTACTCTTGCATGACGGCTACCACGGCTGGGTGCAATATCTCGGCAACGACTACTGTGGGCAAGATCGTGTCTGTGATGCTGGCATTGGCCGGTATGATGCTCTTGCCCGTGTTCACCGTCTACCTCACCAGCCTGATCCGTACGGGCAAGGTGAGCAAGGAGGAGGTGGAATAGGGGGGCGAGAGTAGATGCGAGGGAGAGGGGGGAGGGGAGGAGTCGGGACTACTGAAGAACTTTTTCGGTTGGATGTTTGCTTTTATATTATAAAGATGTTTGCTTTTATATTATAAATTAGTTACCTTTGTTCGTTCAATGATGTGGGAAAGGCATATTTGAAATAAAAGGGTGTTTATTGAACATACCCTCAATGATGGATTCACCATTAGAGTATGGCAATGTGTTCCCTACACTCAATACTATAATTAAAGGCCGACTACGGGGAACGGAGCGGTGAAAAGATTATTATGAAAAAAAGTTATTTATTGGCAGGTTTGTTGTCATTCGGCATGTTGCTGATTGGTTGTCGCGACAAAAATGAAGTTGTAGATCCTGAGGTTGATTTTGGGCTTGATCCAGGGTTTGTTGGAAAGATGGAGGAAGTTACTCCTTTGAAGTCTAAAACTCGTTTGTCGGACATTGGTCTTGAGTTTGTCGATGCTATCGATGCTGCGACTCATGAAAACTTGGTGGATGTAGTGGCCTACATGGAAGAGGAGTTGGATTATCTTGACATTGACCAAAATTATTTGGACAAGCTGGAAGGTCTTGCTACCGAGACTGGAGATCATGATGATGAATATTATGCCCGTAAGTATAATCCAGTGTCGGCTATTCAAGGCTTGATGGCAATGAGTCTTGATGCCGCACAAAACGGAGCACAATTGGCCACACGCGCTGATGATATTTATATGTTTACTCTCAAGGCTGGTTTGAAGGACTTGTACGGTGGTTTCAAACCTGATATCAAAGAGTGGGTGTATAACGAGAGCATTACTGACCGTCTTGAGGTGGAGTTTACCGATGACCACAACCAAACTTGGGTAGCCACGCTTAAGGGCAGCAAGGAGACCACGCGTGTACATTTGATGGTAGAAGATATATCTAAATGGAAAGATACATCATATGATTATGGGTGGTCTGATGAACCGAATGTATATGAGGATGGTCACCATAATAAATACGACATTTCCATTGACGTCCCTAAAGTTATTACATTTGTTGTTAAATGCAATCAAGAGGAAATCATCAATCTGACTGCTAATAGCAGTTTGGCATTGGACGTAGATGTTTACGATAATTACAACAGTGAGTGGTACTACGGTAATGATGAGAATGGTGATTGGTACTATGAGCATAATTCTGAGTCAAAGTTCAAGTTAAAGGTTGACTATACCAACTTGAATCTTGACGCATCACTCAATGTTAATGGCTATGTAGAGACTTGGAAGACCGAAGCTAACAAGACGGGTATCAAGTCTATAGCCGAGGTGAAGATTGACGGAAAGAGCATGTTGAAAGCTGAAGCCTTTTTGAATGCAGATGTAGATGCCCTTATCAAACAAATCAATGAGGCAAATAACTATTCAGACTCTTATTCTTCTAAAGATGATAATGATGAGTATGAAGAAGACGAAGACTTTTACTTCTTGAAGAATACACTCAAGAACTTCGCTATGAAGCTGGACATCATGGGCAAGGCTCAGGTTTATGGTAAGTGCGACAGCTTCGCGAAAATGTATGAGGCTCTTATCAATGATGATAAATGCTATGATTATGAAACTGATGAATTTGACTTTAACGAGTATGCAAAGTATGTCGATAGAATCAACGATACATACAGCATAACTGTTCATTATGACAATACCACGACCGTGCAGGCCAATGTCGAATTCGAAGCATATCAATGGGAGGAGGAATATTGGGATGGTTCATACACTTATCATGACATACGTCCCGTACTTATCTTTGCTGCTGATGATAGCCGCTACTGCTTTGAGGACTACTTTACGGAGACTAGCTTCAGCAAGCTTATCGATGCAGTAAAGGAGTTGGCCGACGAGTTTGAGAAAATGGTAGAGGATGCCTATAACTAATATGTAATAGTAAATAGGTTTCTACAAAGAATAGATGAAGCGCACGCTCCTGTCACTCTTATCGCTCTGTGCTATACTGATGTATGCACAGAGCGATAGCTTATCTACCCACGCCATAGAGGAGGTGGTGATTGAGGAGGTGCGCCAACCGATTGTCAGGTATAGCATGTTGGGCAAGAGCTATTGGTCGGTCAAGTCGTTGCAGGCCATGCCGATGAGCGACCCCTTGCGCAACGTTCAGCTATTGCCGGGGGTGCAGACGGCTTCGGAGAATGTGGGCGGTACCTTCATACAAGGGTGCGACAACAGCCACAACTACACCACCATCAACGCTGCCCCCGTATACTACCCGATGCACTTGCTGGGCTATTTCTCTACGTTCAACAGTTCGTACTTTCAAGACCTCACATTCAGCAAGAGCGTGCGCCTCACTGCGGCTAACCGCTTGGGAGGTGAGGTGGGGATGGAGACGGCCGACACTATCCCCGAGAAGACGGGGGTGAGCATTGACCTTGGCATGATGGCGGTGCAGGGTGCAGTGCGTGTACCGATAGGGAACAAGCTGAGCCTTGCTGTAGGCGGCCGCTATTCCAACGTGAACATCTTCTATGACGGGCTCATCAATTCGATGATGGAGAATCAGCGCATCGCCTATCGTTTCAGCGATGTCAATGCCGGTCTCTTGTACAGGCCCAGTGAGCGTGACTATATCACGGCCGACTACTTCGAGGGAGTCGACCATGCCAACTTCAAGGTGCTGACCTATATGATAAACTCGGCATTGAAGTGGGGTAACCGTACGGCTTCGGTACGGTGGCAGCGTAAGGGGGGTAACCTCTCGCAAGACCATTCACTATACTATACGGCATACCGTAGCGACCTGGCCGTGAGGCAGACGGACAGCCGTGTCCATCTCCCGGCATCCATACGGACCCTCGGGGCCAAGTCGGAGCAACGCTATCTAAGTGAGCACTGTCTCCTGACCTTTGGAGGTGAGCTGATGTACCATACCGTAGCCCCGCAGGTGCCGCAGATCACCGGTTCCTTTGCCGAAGTCAGCACCCCTGTACAGTTGCAACGGGCTACTGAGAGTGCCTTGTCGGCGCAGGCCGACTTCATGTTTGGGAATGGTATGGAGCTTATCGGTGGGGTGCGGGCATCGGCTTTTCATCATGAGTGCTTGCGGTGGGGTATTGACCCGCGTCTTACCCTGCGCTATCAACCGTCGGGTGTCGCCACATGGCAACTGACAGCCGGTAGCTATACGCAGTATCTGCATCAGGTGGGCTTCTCGTCCAACGGCTTGCCGTCCGAGTTCTGGATTTCGTCAAGCGGGGACATTGCTCCCCAACGTGCAGGCAAGGTATCGCTGTCGTGGCAGCAGGATGTGCTGGACAGGCGGTACCGCATCTCCGTGGAAACCTATATTACCCGTCTGACCAACCAAGTGGAGTATAAAGGCAATGTACTGGGTCTGATTACTGAGGTCTATGATCTGAATGAGAACCTTGTGGTAGGCGATGGGCATAACTATGGTGTCGACCTTATGCTACAGAAGAATACGGGCAGGCTCACCGGGTGGGTCAGCTATTCGTGGGCGAAGGCTCCCCGCTCGTTCCTCCGTGAGGGGGTATTGGTTGCCTATCCGTCGGTACACCATCGTGAGCACGACCTTAATGTGGTGCTCAACTGGAGCATCAGTGGCAAATGGAACCTCAGCGCCACCTGTATCTATGCAACGGGTACACCCTATACTGAGATCAAGAATGCCTATATCTTGGGCGAGAACGGGATTGTCAATTACGAGCGGCACAACAGCTCCCGCTATCCTGCTCTCATGCGACTGGATTTGGGAGCCAGCTATCGGTTGCCCTCTTTCGGCCGTGTGGCACATACCGTGAAGTTTGCCGTGTATAATGCCACATTTGCCAAGAATCCGATCTCCTATCATTACAAGAACTTCAAGGGAAACATGCTCTATAAGCGACCGGTGTATCTGTTCTCTACGGCAGTGCCCTCGGTGAGCTATTTCGTGCAATTTTAATACTGTCAGTTATGTGTAACCGGGTGATATATGGCTTGTGTCTGATGCTGCTCCTTGCGTGTTGTCGGGAAGAGTATCAGGAGAGCCGTGAGGAGATCGTTGTGGAGGGTTGGATAGAGTCGGGTGGCAATCCTGTGGTGATGCTTTCCCGTACATTCACCGTTACGACCAAGGAAGAGACCGACGAGGGTGAATCTATCGTGCTTCCGTGGGGCAAGGTGACGGTATCTGACGGTACGCAATCAGTCATCCTGACGGGCGACTATGACGAACGCTACTTCCCACCTTATATATATAGCACGTCAAGAATCAAGGGGGTGCCCGGGCGCACCTACAGGCTGACCGTTGAGTATGGCGACCGTGTGCTGACTGCGCAGACGACTATTCCTATGCCCGACTCCTTGGAGGCACTCACGGTGACCCCCTGTGCCGAGGCCGACAGCATGTACCAGATAACAGCTTACTATGACGATGACCCGTCTACGAAGGACTATTACCTGTTTCTCGCTCGTATCTTCAACCGTGAGACACGCTACTACCCCTCGTTACTCGGAGTGATGGATGATGCGATGCTGACGTTGCACAACCGCCAGGTTGTGCAGCCGGGAATCCACATGCTCACTACAGGCGATGAGCATCGCTATCGTCCCTACTTCCACGAAAGGGATTCGGTGCAGCTAAAGTTTGCAAGGATTGACGAGACTACCTATAATATCCACAAGGCATACAACGAGATGGTGACCTTGTCTTCCAATCCGCTGTTTGCAAGCGACATCTCCATGCCCACCAACATTCAGGGCGGATTAGGCTTCTGGTGCGGCTATGCCGTGACAAGATACAATGTGATCATAGCCGACAGTATAAGGAAATAAGAAGGTGGCCATACGCGTATGGCCACCTTCAGGGATAGATATGCCCTGTGGGCTAATCAGCCTTGCTTATCTTACGAAGTTCTCCACCTTCAAGTCTGTGACCTTGCTCTTGAAGTTGCCTGCCTGATCGAGTGGGAAGCAGAGGGTGGGTACGTAGTCGTACGATACCTTCTCTGATACCCAGCGCTTGTCGCGCTTGAGCTCGTCTTTCAGCTTACCGTTTACGAAGAGGCGTGTGGCGGTGTTGGTGCACTCGATGCGGATATCTACCAGCTTGCCCTCCTCAACGAAGTAGTTGAAGGTGTTGAGGTAGCCGTCGCGCACGAAGGCCATGCGGCCGTCGGTGGGGCTGGCAAGGTAGAAGTCGGTGATGCCGTTACTGAAGAGCTTGGTGCCGGGCTGCTCCTTGGCGCCGTCGAGGCTGAACGATACGCTGTAGCCGTAGCCAGCCTTGGCGTGGGGATAGCGCTTGCCGGGCTTCACCTCGGGGATGGTGTATACTACGCTGTTAGGCTCGCCCTTGAAGGTGCCCAGGTCGTTCACACCGGGAGCCTCGGCAAGCAGGGTACGCTTGTGGTTGAACTCCTCGAAGGGTACGGTCTTGTAGGTGGGGCTCCAGGTAGAGGCTGCGATGACCTGCATGCCGGGGTAGCTGCGGTGGTGAACGTCCTCAACAGAGATACCGTTGCCTACCACATCGTTCCATACGGCATACATGCCGCCACGGATGACGGGGTCCTTGTCCTCGAACTTCTGGTTGCCGATCTGTGCGGGGCTCCACGAGTTGTATAGGTAGGGGAG
>JAFQLT010000142.1 GCA_017396545.1 Bacteroidaceae bacterium
TAGGTAAGGTTCTTCCCGTTCTCAACGGTAAGCTCACCGGTATGGCATTCCGCGTTCCCACATCTGACGTTTCTGTTGTTGACCTTACTGTAGTATTGGAGAAGGAAGCTTCTATGGCTGACATCTGCGCTGCTATGAAGGAGGCTTCTGAGGGCGAGTTGAAGGGTATCCTCGGCTACACAGAAGATGCAGTAGTTTCTACTGACTTCCGTGGTTGCGCTAACACTTCAATCTTCGACGCTAAGGCTGGTATCTCTCTCGATGCTAACTTCGCTAAGGTTGTATCTTGGTACGACAACGAGTGGGGTTACTCAAACAAGGTTTGCGAAATGGCTCGCGTAATCGCTGCGAAGTAATTTGTAAGCAAGCATATTCAAACGGAAGAGGCTTCACCTTGGTGAAGCCTCTTTTCTTTTGGCAATAATATAGCAATTTACCCAAATAGTTCGTGTCATGCTGAGCAAAGCGAACCTTCAGGTGGCTGGCCCGAAGGGGAAAAGCAAGCATCCCGCGCTGGGACTTAGCGTGAGACGTTTATGAGATCCTTCACTTTGTTGCCTTTAGCCCCTACGGGCGGCGAACTACGTTTCAGGATGACACCAATGCGGTATTTTGATTTGTTAGGGTAAACACCTATATTATTACCTCTCCTATACGTGATGATAAGGCAGGTTGTTCAGTATAGACAGAGCGCGGTAAAACTGTTCGGCGAAGATGACGCGCACCATCTGGTGCGAGAAGGTCATGCGTGAAAGCGAAATCTTTCCGTGTGCGGCACCATATACCGCATCCGAGAAACCGTAGGGTCCGCCGATGACAAACACTAATCGTCGGCTCACGGTGTTCATCCGTTGCTGTAGCCAGTCGGCGAAGCCTACGGAGGTGAACTCCTTACCGCCCTCGTCGAGCAGTATCACGTGGTCGCCCGGCTGGAGTTGCTTCAGAATCAGTTCACCCTCGCGTGTCTTCTGCTGCTCTTGCGATAGGTTCTTCACATCCCGTATGTCGGGGATGATCTTCATCTCTATGGGCGCATAGTGGTTGGCACGGCCCAGATAGTCGTCCAGTGCGGCGGTGAGGTATTTGTTATCGGTCTTGCCGATGGCTATAAGCAGGGTCTTCATACTTTTTGGTGTTCCTGTCATCCTGAGTGTAACGAAGGATCTCGTAGCTAAGTCCCGAATGACATAATTGTTATAGTATCAAATCCTCCAGTTTCACTTTCGGTACATAGTGTACCCCCTCGTTGCGGTAGTAGGCACGACTCTCTTCTTCGCCTATCTCGGTGAGGCGTATATCTTCTGCTCCCTTGCCTATGGCCACGACGAGTAGCGGAGGGTAGGGGAGAGCGAAGGTCTCGGTGATGGCCGCAGCGTTGAAGGCGCCGATGCAGATACCGTTGAGCCCCATCTCGGTAGCCTTGAGCAGCATGCTCTGTGCCGAGATGCCCAGGTCGATGTCCACCCATTTGTCTTCCTTGACCGTGCTGCAGATGATGATGAAGGCCTGCGGCTCTGTACCTTCTGTAGGCAAGTGCAGCTCGGGCAGTGCTCCTCCGAGACGGATGTGGGGCAACATCCTGTGTGCTTCGTCGGCAGTCACCATGCGGAAGCGTAGGCATTGCTGATTGCGTGCAGAGCCTATCCGGGTGTTCACACTGACGATACGTCGCAGCTCCTCTTTCGATACCACTCTGCGTTGGTCGTATCCTCTGTGGCTGCGGTTGAGTAGCAGCAGGCGGCCCAGCGGTACGGCAGTTGTGTGCTTGGGCGTTGCACTGCGCGAGCGGTATTCCTCCATCTTCTTCTCCAAATAGTTGTCGGCCATGATACTTTCTCTCTATATATTATATAAGGTAGTGTGCAGAGATACAAAGTTAATATATTTTCCGTCTCGATGAGACAAATAGGCTTGCATAATCTTTACGGAATCGAAAAAATGCACTAATTTTGTATGCAATCAACGATAAACCTATAAATAGAGAAAGAATATGAAACAGCAGATCAACACAGCAGCTGCTCCGGCAGCTATCGGCCCCTACAGCCAGGCTATCGAGGCCAACGGCATCGTATTTGTAAGCGGTCAGCTTCCCATCGACCCTGCCACCGGCGCCTTCGCCGAGGGCGGCATCAAGGAGCTCACCCGCCAGTCGCTCACCAACATGAAGGCTATCCTTGCCGAGGCAGGTCTCACCATGGCCCATGTGGTGAAGACCACCGTGTTCCTTGCCGATATGGCCGACTTTGCCGAAATGAACGAGGTGTACGCCACATTCTTCGAGGGTGTATGCCCTGCCCGCTCAGCCGTGGCCGTGAAGACCCTCCCCAAGGAGGCTCGCGTAGAGATCGAGTGCATCGCAGTGCGCTGATCTCCTCTTCCGGTGCGTATACGGCTACTTTCCTTGTTAGGGAGACAAAAGATTTTGTCTCCCTAATGTTTTATTTACCTTGTGCCCATTTTCCTGTATGTTTCAATCCAGGGTTTGAGTGTAGTTTGGTTGGCTGTTGGGTCAAATCTGCTTCCTGACGAACAAATCAGCCTAATCTGTGTTGACAGATTCAGAAATATCTTGATCTAAATCATTTCACAGACAATGGAAAAGAAAAGACTGACCTCGGCTAACGGACGTCCTGTGGCCGACAATCAAAACTCACAGACGGCAGGCCAGCGTGGTCCCATACTGATGCAAGATCCGTGGCTGATAGAGAAGTTGGCACACTTTGACCGCGAGGTGATACCCGAACGACGTATGCACGCCAAAGGCTCGGGAGCTTACGGCACCTTCACCGTGACGCACGACATCACGCAATATACACGGGCGGCCATCTTCAGTGAAGTGGGCAAGCAGACGGAGTGCTTCGTGCGCTTCTCCACCGTGGCGGGTGAGCGCGGAGCGGCCGATGCCGAGCGCGACATCCGCGGATTTGCCATGAAGTTCTACACCGAGGAGGGCAACTGGGACCTTGTGGGAAACAACACGCCCGTATTCTTCCTGCGCGACCCACTGAAGTTCCCTGACCTGAACCACGCCATCAAGCGCGACCCACGCACCAACATGCGCAGTGCATCGAACAACTGGGATTTCTGGACGCTGCTGCCCGAGGCATTGCATCAGGTGACCATCACGATGAGTCCGCGTGGCATTCCTCTGTCGTATCGCCACATGCACGGATTCGGTAGCCATACTTACAGCTTTTATAATAAGGATAACAAACGAACCTGGGTGAAGTTCCATCTGCGCACACTACAAGGCATCAAATGCCTCACCGACGAGGAGGCCGAGGCCATCATTGCCAAGGACCGCGAGTCGCACCAGCGCGACCTCTACGAGAGTATCGAACGCGGCGACTTTCCCCGATGGCTCTTCCAAGTGCAGCTGATGACCGAGGAGGAGGCAATGAGCTACCGCATCAACCCGTTCGACCTCACCAAGGTATGGCCTCACGGCGACTTCCCTTTGCACGATGTAGGTATATTGGAACTGAACCGTAACCCCGAGAACTACTTTGCCGAAGTGGAGCAGGCCGCCTTCAATCCCATCAACGTAGTAGAGGGTATCGGCTTCTCGCCCGACAAGATGCTACAGGGCCGACTCTTCTCTTACGGCGACGCACAGCGCTACCGCTTAGGGGTAAACTTGGAGCAGATACCCGTGAACCGCCCTCGCTGCCCCTTCCATGCCTACCATCGCGATGGCGCCATGCGTGTAGACGGCAACTATGGTTCCACCAAAGGCTATGAACCCAATAGTTGGGGTGAATGGAAAGACTCACCTCACACCAAGGAGCCACCATTGCCACTGTACGGAGATGCTTATAACTACAACGAGCGGGAGTATGATGACGACTACTACAGCCAGCCGGGAGACCTCTTCCGTCTGATGCCTCCCGAGGAGCAGGAACTGCTCTTTGCCAATACAGCACGTGCCATGGGCGATGCCGAACTGTTCATCAAGCAGCGCCACATACGCAACTGCCACCGTGCCGACCCACGCTATGGCCAAGGTGTAGCCCGAGCCTTAGGCATCAACCTCGAAGAGGCTTTGGCGGCAGCCGACGAGTAAGAGCCTACCTGCGCCTATTCTTCGGAAACCTTCTGTGGAGTTATCTTTTTCTCGGGTCGCAGACCCTGATACTCAAGTCACGGCGGATAGGGAATATCCGCCGTGACGGAGATTACTCCCACAGGTTGCCCCATGAGCCGCGGTGACCTTTACTGTCAAAGGTGTCGCTCGTCTCGCCCTCCATGACATCGGAGAACGACCCTTGCATCATCACAGTCTCCACCTCTATCTCGATGGCCTCCATCTGAGGTTTGATATATTCGTTCTTCATATTCTTATTTTCTTATGATTAGAATACACGCTTCACACCATTCACGATATATACACCCTTCGTGGGGCGCTCCACACTACGGCCTTGGAGGTCGTATATTGATTCTACATTCTGACTTTTGATTTCAGAGTTTTCAATTCCCGTAGCGCCATCTTCATATCCGTCCTCACCAACGACACGCATGCTGATGGCCTCAGCTACCTCCTCACCAGCCACACGGCTGTCAATCTTCAAATATACGCGGAAAGCACCGAGTTTGGCAGTCTCGGAGAGTTGCTTCCATTCGCCACCAGTTAGTGCATAGTAGCTCTCGCTTGCAGGGAGATCTACTGCAGTCTTTGTGGTATATGAACCTGTGAATGTGTAGTTGCGGAATACCGATGAGCAGTCGATAGAGTTCTCCTCCGTAGCATATAGTACGGCATCCTCCATGGTGATAACCTTTTCGCCCACCTCCTTAGCGCGTATCAAGTAGGGATAGTTTGCATCGAGCATGCCTGTGGTAATCTTGATGGCCTCCACCTGTGTGCGGTCGATGGTTCCGTCATTGTCATCATCGAATTGGTGTACGTCGTTGATATATGCTACATCGAAATCATCCTTGATGTTATCGTAGTCGATATCGAAGGGCACGTAGAGTGACTGCCAATTGGTGTTGTTGAAGGTGCGGGTGTAGGTGACATAATCATGTGTTTCATTCTCCAGTTGTGAGAAATTCTCTCCATCGGTTAATGTACAAACCTTTTCGATTGGAAGAATATTAGTGAACTCTTTCCAATAGTTTGCTGACTTATAAGCTGCTACAGATGATTTGGGAACGTAAACGGGAATGGTTTTATTAACATTGTAGAAAGTATTGACAGCATCTATTGCGGGTGGCGTAACAGCCTTGCAAATGACTGACTCAAGTTTGCTACAATCAGAGAAAGCCTGCTTTCCTATACCAGTTACTCCCTCACCGATACTTAGAGTGGCAAGGCTACTGCAACGGTCGAAAGCATATCTCTCGATTGTAACAACACTATTTGGAATGGTAACTGAGGCCAATTTAGGACAAAATTGAAATGCCATTTCTCCAATTGTCTGCACACTGTTCGGGATAATTACAGACTCCAGCTGTTTACAGTCACAGAATGAGTTTACTCCTATTACAGTAACACCTTGGGGGATTACGACAGAGGTGAACTCATTACCTGTAAATGTGCTCTGCTCAATATTTTTAATTCCTTCTGGGAGTGTTAATGAAGTAAGGCTGCAATAGTAGAATGCGCCAATTCCCATCGACACTACGGTAGTAGGAATATTTATAGTAACCAACGCTTCACACCTTTGAAAGGCGTACTTTCCGATTGATGTCAGCCCCGTAGGAAGGCTTGCCGAGGTCAATGCTCTACAACCTTGAAATGCATAATCACCAATCGTCGTTACGCCTTCTTTGATGGTTGCCTTTGTAATGCTCTCCGAATATATCGCCCAAGGTGAGGTGTCCATAGAATAATTGCTCATTGCTCCTGTTCCCTCAACAATCAGTTCACCGTCATTGTATAGAGTCCATGTGAGATTGGCACCACAGCTACCTGAAATTTCTGCAATACTTGAAAAATAACTATTCCACCCTGCCGATGCATAAGCTGTGTTAGAGTTCTTCGGTACATACAATTTGGCTGTGGGTTCGGTACTAAAAACCGAAAAACCTAATGTTGGTGGAGTGGCAGCTACGCTAGTTACTGAAGTGAGGCTGGTGCAACCAGAGAAGGCCTCGTCCCCAATACTTGTTACGCTCTTGGGGATAACGATGCTGGAGAGATTACTGCAATCACGAAATGCATAAATATCAATGGTATTTACACTCGAAGGAATTGTGACAGCCTTAAGCTTGCTGCAACCATAGAAGAGGCCTTGTTCGATTCTTGTCACACCACTAGGTATATTAATAGATGTGAGGTTGCTGCAATCAGCAAATGCTCGAAACTCGATGGTCTTGACCGTAGTGGGGATGGTTATCGAGGTGAGACTCTTGCAATAGTAAAATGCTTGCGAACCTATAGAAGTTACAGTATTGGGGAGGGTTATAGATGAAAGATTACCACATGAACTGAATGCCCTATCTCCAACTCTCGTTACTGTATACTCCTTGTTCAGATAGGACACTTGGGAAGGAATCACAATACTACCCTCATACTTATTATTGACACATGGTACCACCTCTGCCGTCAAATCAGTAGATGAGGTAACGTTGTAGAAAATGCCATCTACTTCAAAGCTTTGGGCATTCATCGTCACGCTGCACAGCAGCACCGCTACTGTTATCAGCCAATGTTTAATGTGTTTCATTGTTTGTAAAACTTATAGTTAATAAATTAGAATTTACTTATTCCATTCTATTGCCTATAAGTCTCCCGAAATCAGCATTAATAATGTATTTGATTAACGGCTACAAGAAAAGCGTAGAGACTTGTCGAGCTCATCATGTAACTGGTATCGCCAAACACCACGAGAAAATGAACTGAGAAACAAATACCCCACGCTGTCGTATATACCTTATGAGGTACAGCTAGGCTGTACGTGGGATATACAAACAGAATGAGCGTTGCATTGTTTCCACCCTTCTCTATTGAAATTGGCGATTTCGTTACATGGGTAAAAGCAAGAAACGCATTCTTGACCGAGGATTTCTCCCCTCGGATACTGCAAAAATATAAAATAATTAGGAATTAGGAGTTATGAATTAGGAATTATTTTCCTAACACCGCCACAAAATCTTTCCTACCTCTCATTTTGCAACACTGCAAAACAACGCAAACGCTCTGAGGCATTCGTTTCTCGGAAGCAAAGAAACTACATTTATATGCTATAGATGTGATGAATGAGTATCGCTTGCTCTCGTTCGCAATAATCTCCAAGGTTTTCAAGGAATAGGTGGAGGCGTACTTTTAAGGCTTTGGGGATTTTGCCCTCCCGAATGAGTAAACACAAAACAAAGCCCTCAAGACTAAGGCGCATCCCACGTTTGTACCCCTTGGCAAAACAGCACTTACCCCCTGGCAAAACACCCTATACCCCTTGGCAGAGAGATTCGCTACACGTATCTTATGCCAAGGGTATAAGTGCTGACAATGTGCGGGTTATGCGTAGTGACGACAGGTGGTATTCGAGCTGCAATACCGCGCTATAGCAATATCTCATCTGACCCTTGGCATGAGAGATGAGGGATTATTGTTGATGGATCATGGATAATAGATGTGATA
>JAFQLT010000143.1 GCA_017396545.1 Bacteroidaceae bacterium
AGCATAAAGCATATGGTCACTTTAAGTATAAACTTCCACTTAGCCAACACCTTGCCTACCATCTGCAGCAAATCGGCCTCCTTCAATAGCGGTTTCTTTACATTCTGCTCTTCCATACCATCCGAGTTATTATCTGAACACATTGATCAAGGCCAGCACCACGGTAGCCAACGAGGCGGCTGTAGAGCTCAAGCTAAGTATTTCACTTGCCGACATGCCTTCGCGCTCCTCCTTCGTCGGCACCACGATCTCGCAACCGGGTTCCACCACTTTGCGGCTCCATCGGTTGGCCTTCGACACCGTACCATTCATATATACGATATACACGTTCGACTTGCTTGCATTCTCATTGTATCCACCCGCCTGATTCACATAGTGGTTCAGTCTTTTTCTCTTGTCATAGGCCACCGTGTTGGCATACATTACCTCTCCACTTATCTTTACCGTATTTGAGAATTGCGGGATAATCAGTCGGTCACCATCGCGTAGTGTAATATCGGCATCCGACCCAGGATGTTCCAACGCCTTATCCAGTTCTATACCCACTGGATAGGTTGTTTGGTTTGTCATACTACGGCGAATAGCCACAGAGTCCTTCTTATTCTCTGCCATCTGTATAGCTGCCTCAATAGTCGACTCCAAGAGCATTTTCTCCTCCTCTGTCATCATGCGTTCCAGTCGTGCTCCCTTAATATTGGCCTGTGGTGTCAGTCCACCGGCATTAGCCACCAATTCGCTCAAGCGTTGATTCTTCTTCTCCAACGCATAGGAACCTCCGAAGAGTACCTCTCCTTCCACCGTTACATTCTCCTGCTTGTGGTAGCCAGGGCTCTTACGCACATACACCTCATCGAAAGGTTTCAGCGTAAAGTCCGGATTACCCTCCACAACCAGGCCATCACTGATGGAGAACGAATAGGTGTATGATATGGTGTCGCTTGCTGAGGTTGCTCTTGAATCTTTCACTCGGCGGGCCACATCGACCTTGGCCGTTGATGCAGCCTCATTGAGTCCACCTGCATTTACGATAAAGTCCTCTACAGACATATTGTCGACATACTGATAGGTTCCAGGGAAGGCTACTTCACCGAAGATGGTCACTGTTTGCACTTCCTGCACATCGAATAGACTGGGAACAAGCAACACATCGTTCTTGCGCAGGGGTACATCGGGGATGGTACCGTTCATCAGCTGCTCGAGGTTAATGGCCAGGTTCTCCATCGTATTGTTGGGATTCCGGCGATTTAGGATAGCACGATTGAGGAAAGCTTCATCCTTCAATCCGCCTGCACTCTCTATGAGCTGCTTCACGGTATTGATGCGTCCATTCATCTGGAACATTCCGGGACGATATACCGCTCCCTTCACCTCGACCATATTAGCAAAGGTCGGCATGATGGAGTCAACGGACACCGAGTCGCCATCGGCCAGAATAAAGTTTTGCTGCTCGGCTGCATCAAGCGTATAGATCTCACGTTCGCGCTTTCCGTTGCGGATCAAGCGTACATCTTCTTTATAGGCGTTGCCCGAGAGACCACCCGCATATTTCAGCAGTTGTGCCACAGACTCGTCATCAAGCATTTCATAATACATGGGACGCTTCACATTGCCTGTCACGCTCACCAGATTCTTGTAGGCGTCTACCGTGACCACATCATTATCCTCGAGACGTATGCCCTTGTCGGAATTACCGTTGAGGATGAAGTCATACACGTCATACGTAGCCACGAGCTTATCGGCACGATAGACCTTAACTTCACGCAGAGTTCCCACTTCGTTGACGCCTCCGGCCTGGTACAATGCGTTGAAGATGGTGGCAAACGATGACATCGTGTAGGTGCCGGGGTTCTCTACCTCGCCCATCACATGCACCTGTATGGTGCGGTTTTGTGCCAACGAGAGGCGTATGTTTGAGTTGGGTTCCTCGCTGTTGATACCCGAGTAGATTTGGCCGAACTGCTCCTTAAGGTATTTGTTGGCCTGCGTCACGGTGAGTCCACTGAGGTGTACGGGTCCGAGGTTCTCCACATAGATATTGCCGTCGGGCGAGATGGTCTCCTGTATGTTTGACTGCGAAGCCCCCCATATATCAATAGCCACTTCATCGCCCGGACCAAGTCGATAGTTGGCCGGTGTGGGTAGGTTATAGCTGGCTTCAAAAGCTACGTTTTTGTTTTGGAACAGGCGGTGTCCGAAGATTTCCTTCTTGGCCTGATCCTCCATCATGTACATCATGGTTGAGTCCGGGAACAGAAATCCCATCTCCCCCATCAGCATCTCCTCGCGTTCCGTAGCATTGAGCTTGCTCCGTCCCTCCTTGTCACTCTGCAGTTCGATGGCACCATTCTTCTTGGGTGCGGTGCGGGTGCGCTTCTTCTCGGTCATCGAGGCGCCTATGCCAGAGGCTTTCTGGTTTTCCATCTTACGCTTGATGCGATTAACCTGATCCATGGTAACACCTCTGCGCAAAAGATCCTTGGCTATCTGTTGCTGACTATCGCCCTTTCCCTGGGCTTCCATCACGTATTCTATCACCTGGTCATCGCTCATCTTTTGTGCCGATGCTATCTGCACACAGAAAAGAAGCAAAACGAGTATCGGGAGTTTTCGCATATCGTATATTTTCGTCGTTAGAATTTCTTACCGCTGATTATCGAGAATGCAGTCTTGCATATTATTACCAGATCGCCCCACAACGAGCGTGTTGTCAGATACTCCAAGTCCATATCCAGTCGAATGAGCATCTTCTCCATCGTGTCGGTATATCCGTTGTAGAGGGTTGCTTGTGAGGTCAGTCCTGGACGCATCTTGTAGATGTGTATGTAGTTAGGGTTGACTGCCATAATCTTGTCAATGAACACTTGACGCTCGGGACGGGGTCCGACGAGCGACATATCGCCAATCAGCACATTGAACAGTTGGGGGAGCTCGTCGAGGTGATGGTCGCGCAGAAAGCGGCCTACTCTCGTCATCTGTTCCTTGCGCTCCTCTTCCGTGCGGGGTATGCCGTTCTTCTCTGCATCCTTCTTCATGGTACGGAACTTATAGATGGTAAAGGTCTTTCCTTTGTAGCCGACTCGTTCCTGCTTGTAGATAACACTTCCGCCTGCTATCCATATCACTAGAAACACGAGCAGGAACACGGGCGAGAGTATCACAATGCCGCAGAGTGCTGCGCCAAAGTCGACCAATCGCTTCAGGAAGCGCTCAAAACCGGACATAGCATCCTTGTATTCGGACACTGCAATGCTTGCCTGAGTATGAAAACCTCTCATATAAATGTGCAATCAGATAGATATAATATATTATAGGAACGCAACACCTACTGGTTTATTGTTCCAAAATCGCTATTTTTTAATTTAGCGCACAAAGGTATGACATTTTCTGCTCATAACAATAAAAAAGTGTTATCTTTGCGCCTTGATTTTGGGATTGAGTCAAAAACCTTAACGTAAAAGACTAAATAAGACTGAATTATGAAAGCATTTGTTTTTCCCGGTCAAGGAGCCCAGTTTTCAGGAATGGGCAAAGACTTGTACGAGAGTTCACCTTTAGCCAAGGAATTGTTCGAGAAGGCCAACGAGATTCTTGGTTATCGCATCACCGATATCATGTTTGACGGTACCGATGAGGAGCTTCGCCAAACCAAGGTGACCCAACCTGCCGTTTTCCTCCACTCCGTCATCAGCGCCCTCTGCCTGGGCAACGACTTCTGCCCCGATATGGTTGCCGGTCATTCACTTGGCGAGTTCTCTGCAATGGTAGCCAGTGGTGCCCTCTCGTTTGAGGACGGCCTGAAGCTGGTGTATGCCCGTGCCCTGGCTATGCAGAAGGCTTGCGAGTTGCAGCCATCCACGATGGCAGCTATCATAGCCCTGCCCGACGAGACCATCGAGGCCGTATGCCGGGAGGTTACCGAAGGCGGCCACACGGTGGTAGCAGCCAACTACAACTGCCCGGGACAGGTAGTCATCTCGGGAAGCATGGAGGGCATCAACCTTGCTTGTGATAAGCTCACCGAGGCCGGTGCCAAGCGTGCCCTGCCACTGAGCGTAGGCGGTGCGTTCCACTCTCCACTGATGGATCCGGCCAAGGTAGAGCTCGAGGCAGCCATCCGGGCTACCGAGTTCCACACGCCCAAGTGCCCTGTATACCAGAATGTAGATGCCCTGCCGCATACCGACCCCGAAGAGATCAAAGCCAACCTCATCGCCCAGCTCACCTCTCCCGTACGCTGGACACAGAGTGTGCTCAACATGCGTGCCGACGGTGCAGAGACCTTCACCGAATGCGGGCCAGGCAATGTACTTACGGGACTTATCCGAAAAATCAAAAAAGCATAGCTCTATCAATTAGGATTCATGAATCGGTAATTATGGGGTAATCCACATTACACCGGGAATCAGTTTCTCGTGATTCAGAATCCATAATTCAAAAATCAGAATTTAACAACATGTCAAAGATCATCCTCTATCAAATCTTCACCCGCCTGTTTGGCAATGCCAACACCGCCCGTATACCGGGCGGCAGCATCGAGGAGAACGGCTGCGGCAAGCTCGCCGCCTTCACCCCCGAGGCCCTCGCTGCCATCAAGGAGTTGGGTACCACCCACATCTGGTATACCGGTATCATCGAGCATGCCACGCAGACCGACTACAGTCACTTCGGCATCCGCCCCGACCACAAGGCAACGGTCAAGGGCAAGGCAGGTTCGCCCTATGCCATCAAGGACTACTACGATGTGGACCCCGACCTGGCGACCTCCGTGCCGAGCCGCATGAAGGAGTTCACCCAGCTGGTGAAGCGCACCCACGATGCAGGACTGAAGATGATCATCGACTTCGTGCCCAACCACGTGGCCCGCTGCTACCACTCCGATGCCAAGCCGAAGAGCGTGGTGGACCTCGGCGAGAAGGACGACACCACCCTGTTCTTCTCCCCCAAGAACAACTTCTACTACCTGCCCGGCACCACGCTGGGCGGAGAGGTCGACTGGCAGGACTACACGGAGAGCCCGGCCCGCGCCACCGGCAACGACCGCTTCGATGCCTACCCCACACGCAACGACTGGTACGAGACCGTAAAGCTCAACTACGGTGTCAACTACCTTGACGGGGGCCGCACCGACTTCTACCCCTTCCCCTCCACCTGGCTCAAGATGCGCGACATCTTGCTCTTCTGGGCCAAGAAGGGTGTCGACGGTTTCCGTTGCGACATGGCCGAGATGGTGCCCTTCCAGTTCTGGGGTTGGGTGATACCTATCATTAAGGAGCGGTACCCCCACATCATCTTCATTGCCGAGGTGTACAACACATGGGAATACTACAACTACGTCAAACACGGCAAGTTTGACTACCTGTACGACAAGATAGGCCTCTACGACACGCTCATCGGTATTATCCGCCGTCAGCAGTCGGCCACCGAGATTACCCGTATGTGGCAGAACCTAGGCGAGCTGCGCCAACGCATGCTCCACTTCATGGAGAATCACGACGAGCAGCGCCTCGCCTCCGACTTCATCGCCGGCCACGGCCGTCCTGCCCTGCCTGCCATGCTCGTGAGCGCCACCATCGACACCTGCCCCATGATGGTCTACTTCGGCCAGGAGATGGGCGAGCGTGGCATGGATGCCGAGGGCTTCAGTGGCCGCGACGGACGCACCACGATCTTCGACTATTGGAGTGTTGATACCATCTGCCGCTGGCGCGACGGGGGTACCTTCTCGGGGCGTGAGCTCAACGACGGCGAACGCGACCTGCGTAGCCAGTATGCCCGCCTGCTCCACATAGCCCGCGACGAACGTGCCATCAGCGAGGGCGACTTCTTCGACCTTATGTATGCCAACCCCTACACGGAGAGCTTCAACCCCCACCGCCACTATGCCTTCCTGCGCAAGCATGAGGATGAGCTGCTGCTCATTGTGGCCAACTTCGACGAGCACGACACGCAGGTGGCAGTGAACATCCCGAGCCATGCGTTCGACTACTTCAAGCTTCCGACTCTCGACAATGCCGTGGGTACCGAACTGCTGACGGGTGACACCGTACAGCTTGTCCTCTCGCCCGACATTCCTGCAACGCTCCACGTACCGGGATACTCAGGAGCCATCGTAAAGATAAAACTCTAACCCTCAACAGACATACCTATGGAGACTCCCATCCTCAACGAGCACAACAAGCAAGAGTATCCGCCGGCACATACAGCGGAACATATACTGAACCAGACGATGACGCGCATATTTGGCTGCCCGCGTTCGCGCGTGAACCATATAGAGCGCAAGAAGAGCAAGTGCAACTACGACCTTGCTGTATGCCCCACCGAGGAGCAGATACGCCAAGTGGAGGCCGAAGTAAACCGCATCATCGGTGCCGACATGGAAGTGAGCGAACGCTACGTGAGCCGTGCTGAGGTGCCGCAGGAGATCGACCTGAGCAAACTGCCTGCCGACGCCAGCAAGACGCTGCGTCTGGTGTATGTGGGCGACTATGACGTATGCCCGTGCCTGGGTGCTCATGTACGCCACACGGGCGAGATCGGCAGTTTCCGCATCAGCAGCACAAGCTTCAACGAGGGCAACTTCCGTATCGTGTTCCGCGTTCAGCCAAATAACATACAGATTTGATGAAAAGAAAACAGTCTACATCTTTTTGGAGGGAAAAGGCTGTTTGTCTTTCCGTATTATAGTATTACCATTGCCAAAAACAAGAATAGAACCATGCCCAAAGTAAGTGTCATCGTACCAGTACATAACACAGCTCAGTATTTAAATAAATGTATAAAATCAATTACAAACCAAACTCTGAAAGATATAGAAATCATCCTTGTAGAAAATGGTTCTACCGATAATTCGTTGGAACTGTGTCATGGAATAGCTTCGACTGACGAGCGAATTAAGGTTTTGCATATAGAAGAGGGTGATTTATCTAAAGCTCGTAATGAAGGCGTCAAAATAGCTACAGGAGAATACATGGCCTTTATTGACAGCGATGACACAATACTTCCGACCATGTATGAAGACATGTATACACTTGCCAACAAGTATGATTTAGGCATGGTAAACTCTAATTTCTGTAGGACGTATGATAACAAGGAAAATGTATATCCATTTTCACAAAGTGGAGAAAAAAGAATCGTATCGGCTAAAGAAATGGTTACATTGGCATTCCTGGGAAAAATCCCTAATAGTGCATGTGTAAACCTTTTCAAGAAGACACTTTTTGACAACTTGCAGTTTCCAGAGTTTGTAAACTATGAAGACCGGGCTTCAGTATTCCTGTTCATGTCACAATGTGGAAGAGGAGCTGTCATCTTCAAGGCTTACTACAATTATTATCAAAGAAAAGGGAGTATTATACACACAAAAGAGTACAAGCAATATCACGATCACATCCTTGCAGACTGCAAGAGGTTAGAGTTTATCATCGAATCTGGGATGTTTGAGGACAACGAAAAGCCTATAGTAGCTAAAGGCTGTGCAAAGTCCTTACTGCGAAAGTTGGGGCATCTACTTATAACCAATGACGATGAGCACAAAGAGGAGGTCAGAGAGTTGTGCAGAAAAATCGTCCTAATCCCACAAGAAACCCAGTTGACTTTCAAAACTCGTCTTATCAAGAGATACATAGAAAAGCGAATTCTATAAATTCGCCATAGAGTGCGCAACCATCCATTCGGCCAACGAGCTGCTGGCACGGCCACTTTCCATAAGTCCTATTCGATCGGTAAAGAACGTTTGTAGTTTGTCCTGATAAGCATGCTCGTCAAATGAGTCTATAACAGCTATCAACTCCTGCTCTGTGCGAGCCAAGGGATAGGGTAAGTCTTGTAAATCAAAATAGTATCCACGGTCATACAGTTCTATGTCTGTAGCATACAGCAGGCATGGGCGCATTTGCATGGTGTAATCAAACATTGAACTGGAGTAATCCGTTATCAGCATATCGCTGATGCACAGCAACTCCTGCATATCATGATACTTGGTGACATCTATCACCGTCCAATGATTGATCAATGAGGAAACATCGACTCTCCCCAACAAATTGGGGTGCAACCTCAGCAGTACCGTCACTTCTCCACCGCCATAGAACTTGCTCAGATGAGATACAACCTTCTCCCAATCGATACGATAGGGCTCAATGGAGCGGTTACGGCGGAAGGTCGGTGCATAAAGAACAATGCGGCTGTCGGGAGACACACCATATAAGCAACACACCTTGTTGCGTAGCAGAGCATGTAACTCCTTGTGAAAGAAGATGTCGTTACGCGGTATTCCACATTCCAGTATCTCTCCATTATACCAGAACTTACTCTTTACCAGTTCTGTCTGCAGACTACACCCTGAAATCATTAAGTCGCAGGCACGGGAATCCCGTATAGCCTTCTGCACATAACTGAAGCCCAATTTGGTCTTTGCATCACGTTCCACCCGTTTAAGAGCCACGCCACCATGCCAAAGTTGCAGATACTTCTGCCCAGAACGTTTGTGCCAATATATCCGCCAAGGGTCTGTGCGGGAATTAGTGATGAGAAACTCTGCCGTATTCATAATAAGGAAATACTGCCATGAACGCTTGCGGACACAATGTATGCGTTCATCAACAGATGAGGTGTCTGTCTTATTTCGGAAAACCCAATAAATGTCAAACTCCGGATTGTTGGCAAGCAGATATTCTGTCAGGTAACGCGGATTGCAACTATACTGCTTGAAATCGTAGGACCAGCACACCACCCGGTTCTTGTGTACTGGACACACACAGCAGATGCCCAACGACAGCATATTGCCGAAGATCTTGACCACCCGATTGATGCTCCAACCGATTACCGCTCCAATGTTTCTCACGACAACCTTAATCTTTACTTTCATAATTCATTCTAATGAAACAACAAGCAACAAGAAATTCAAAAAAATCGGAAAGTGCTCCCTCAAAAAGTCATATTAGTGGTAGAATCCAAGTAGATTCTTATTGCAAAGGTAGTGATTTATTTCTTTGTATAAAAAATAAAGGCTAAATTTGCGCGTATAATGCTAAATGTATGGAAAGCTACGGCAACGTTTCAAACAATAGCCAAACCTTGAGAGAACGGTATAGTCCTGACGGTTCAGCTCTACGACGCGACCAGAAAGAATTGCACCGCATGCTTTTGTATGTGGCAGAGATATGTGAACGTCACCATATCACCTGGTGGCTGAGTTCTGGCACATTGTTGGGGGCAGCACGGCATCAGGGCTTTATTCCATGGGATGATGACGTGGACATCGTCATGCTGCGTAAGGACTACAAAAGGCTGCAAAGAGTCTTACTCAATCTGGAAGACAAGGAGTTTGTATTTCACTGTATGCGATCAGATATAGAGTATGTCAACTGCTTTGGAAAATTCCGAAAGAGGGAAGGACACATTCAAGTAAAGAGTCGCCGATACGATTATTATAAATGGAAAGGTATCGGACTGGATATCTTCGCTATAGAAAAGACCAATTATGTTGCTGCAAAAGTTGCCAGTGTAATCTACAACAACCTGCAGCATGTAACTTCCTATATCCGTAGCGGATGGATTCGCAAACCGCTCATACGAATGATAGAATTATTCTGCTTGGGAATATTGAACCCGATTCTACGGCTTATGGGGAAAATAAATCCTAAGCAAGAATACCACTATACGCTCGGGACAGGTTGGGCCAAACATACATTCTTGATGAAGGACACATTCCCACTCAAGACCACCTCATACGAAGGTGTACAGATGCCAGTACCTAACGACATGGATGCCTACCTTACCCGAGTCTATGGTGACTGGCGAAAACTACCTTCAGAAGAGACCATCAAGAAATGTATTCATTGTCAGGAATATCGCGATGAAATTTTCGGAAAAGATCAATTACCATGAAAAAAGTTATCACATACGGAACGTACGACTTGCTTCATCAAGGACACATTAACCTCCTCCTACGTGCTAAAGCATTAGGAGATTACCTTATTGTGGGAGTAACCAATGACAACTTTGACCGCGAACGAGGCAAGCTGAATGTCCGGAACAACGTATTGGAAAGGGTAGAAGCCGTTAAAGCCACAGGCTTGGCAGACAAGATAATCATCGAAGACTACGTAGGACAAAAAATAGACGACATACAAAAGTACAATGTAGACATCTTTGCCATTGGATCTGATTGGGAGGGGAAATTCGACTATCTCAACGAGTTCTGCCAAGTCGTATATTTGCCTCGGACCGAAGGCATCTCCTCCACGATGCTCCGAGAAGAGAGTAGCGACAAAATCAGTATTGGCATTGTTGGCTGTGGACGTATCGCACAAAAATTCATTCCCGAGACCCAAATGGTAGACTCGGTATTAGTCAAGGCAATTTATGATATTGACCAATGTGTAGCTCAAAGAGTAGCCCAAGAAAATGGCATTGAATATATTTGTGAATCGTTTGAGGAGTTGGTAGGGCTAAGCGATGCTGTTTATATAGCCACACCGCATCTCTGCCATTACCCACAAGCAAAATATGCATTGGAACACGGATGCCACGTTTTGTGCGAAACGCCATTCGTTCTTTGCGAGTCACAAGCAGAAGAACTTTTCATATTGGCCGAGAAAAAAGGTTTGGTTTTATTGGAAGCCAACAAGACAGCCTACTGTCCCGCATTTAACCATCTGATTACCTTAGTCAAAAGTGGCCTTATAGGCGATGTGGTAGGTATTGATGCCTCAGAATCCAAACTTTGGAGAAAAGAAAACCTACGAAGGGAACTTGACCCGACACAAGCCGGTGGCTCTATGTTTGAAATGGGGTCATACCCTCTACTTCCGATTATCAAGCTATTAGGAACTAACTACAGAAACATCAACCTATATAGCAGAAACAACGAAAACGGAGTGGACATATACACACGAGGAATCATATCATATAAGAAGGCTGTAAGCTCTTTCCAACTAGGACTTGGCGTCAAGACAGAAGGCAATCTCATCATATCAGGAACAAAAGGCTATGCCTATGTACCCTCTCCCTGGTGGAAAACAGATTACTTTGAATTAAGATACGAAGACCAAAACCAGAATAAAAAATACTTCTATAAATGGGATGAACCAGGGTTGCGATACGAGATACAAGAGTTTGTATCATGCGTCATAAATAACCGCAAGCACTCCTCCCGACTGAAACCAGCCGAGAGCATCTGCATGGCGAGAATAATGCAACAATTCGGAGATAAGAAAAATTTCATGGAGATATGAAGCGCGCTTTAATCGTAGGAGGAGCCAATGGCATAGGGCTATCCATAGCAAAACAACTGGCAGAAAGAAAGTCGTGCCAAAAGGTGTATATCGTAGACAGGGTCAGACCCTCTGAATGCTTTATGGACGACAAGTTTGAGTGCTTCGAGTTTGACCTTACAGAGACCGATTTCTCTTTCTTTGATCGTTTCACAGATATTGATACACTAATGATAACCGCAGGCTTCGGCCGCTTGGCCCATTTTCATGATTTAGACGAGGACTATATTATCAACAGTTTCAATGTCAATACCACGGCTGCAATCCGTCTCATACATCGTTTCTATAAATACATCTGTTCATCTGCCGACTTCTACTGTGGCGTGATGGGCAGTATCGCAGGCTTTATGTCCTCCCCACTCTTTTCTGTTTATGGAGCAAGCAAGGCTGCACTCAAGATTTTCATAGAGAGTGTCAATGTAGAACTACTGAAAGCAGGCACAAGCAACCGTATACTCAATGTATCTCCCGGGAGTATCAAAGGTACCACTTTTTACAATGGGACAAATGACTTAAGCCTAACCACAGGTCTGGCCTCAGAGATAATACATCATCTGGAAGCCAAAGACGACCTTTTTATTCCTCTTTACGAGGAAGTCTTTCAAGAGGTTTTACAACGCTACCACAAAGACTTCCGTGCCGAAGGAATACATTCATACGAATATAAGATGGAAAGCGGAAGAATGAAATAACGATATTGACAAGAATAACAGCAGACTCCCAATGAATAAAATCACCATTTCACTTATTGTCCCTATCTATGGAGTAGAAACGTACATCGCTGAGTTTGCCCACTCCGCATTGGGTCAGTCGTATCCGCACATACAATACGTCTTCGTCAACGATGGGACTAAAGATAATTCGATGCAAATACTCGAAAAGATTATAAATGAATGTTACAGCCATCGAAAAGGACAAATAGTGATAGTAAACAAACTGAATGGAGGCCTCCCTGCTGCCCGGCATACAGGCGTGCAACATGCTACTGGTGACTACATATTCCATGCCGATCCCGATGATTGGCTTTCCGAGAATGCCATAGCCTTGATCGCCGACAAGATAGAGGAAACCGGAAGCGATGTCATCTACTTCAACTATGTGAAGGAATATGCAACCCGATCCAGTGTCAAGCGCGAAGGACTATATGATGCTCAAAACAAAGAGAGCTACATTCGCGACATGTATAATCATAATGCGTATGGCACACTCTGCAACAAGTGTATTAAACGCTCCCTCTATACAGACCATCACCTATACATACCCCTATATGGCCATGCCGAAGACTGCTGCCTGAGCACCCAACTCATCGGCTATGCATCGAGTATCAGCCACCTTGACGAGGTGCTGTATCATTATCGGAAAAGCAATCCGAATGCCATGACCAAGAAAAGTATAAAGAAACGGAAAAGGGAATATGCAGAGAATTTCCTTAATCTATATGAGTATTATAAGGACACGCCACACGACGAGAATCCCGTAATCTGCATCTTTAACTACATATTCATGCAAGCCGGATGGTACACGATCTTGTACAGGCTCGGTTTGTTCAAAAAGCGTCCCTACTTGCCCAAACTCATACGAAAAGCCCCAATACGCTTAGGAACAGATGTATGGATTATCGCTCAGGCATTCACCAAGTTCTGTGCCTTCTTCAAATAAAGTAATTATAACTCAAACTTTGATTTGTTAGGGAATCGCAGTTCAAATGCTTCAAGCAATGCTGTGTGCAATTCTCTATAACGGTCTTCGCTAAGCTGAACATCGTTGATGCAAGTCAACTTATGGGTAGGATTTATTACAAACTCTTGCAATTTCTTCGGAGAAATGACTCCTACCGAGAAATGCTTCTTCGAGAGTCGTTCATTGATTATCTTTCCCTTCAGATACATATAATCTAGAAAGAGATATTGGTTGAGATTATTTTTGGAACGAACACGAGTAACCGAATCTCGTATTTCCCTTTCCACAAGCGAATACAAAACGCCACATTCACTTTTGAGCATAGGCGTACACACATGCTGTGGACGCAAGAAACTGCAAGAAGCTTTCAGACCAAGCGCCTTGCGCGCCAAGACATTCGAATTCCGACATATACGTTTGAACATTCCACAAGAAATCCAATGCTTACTCATTCCTAACACACCTTTCCCGTCACGAAAAAAATCTTCCGGTGCACACTTTAGCAAAGGATAAATGTCATCGTTGAAGTACAAATACTCTTCATCCAATCCCTCAATCTTATGCAGATGCATCTCTATCGGATTGCAGTTGAATGTCGGCAGATATTCCGAAGGGATAATATCGCTATGTAGCACAACATGCACCTCATCCCTATTTACCCATTCCGGTACCTGACTTTCGTGTGAAACCACCAAATGTACCTTGCGAATGAATGGCATATTAACCTCAATGCCCCGGAACAGGTAGCGCAATGTACCCCAATCGCGAAAACGCTTTTCCAATACAGGCTGACTGGTATACCGTTCGTAATCTTTCTGCCATATGGGATCAAGCCCATTGACATAGGTAATGACTATATCCATAACAATTATCTACCTTGATACATCTCTTCGTAATACTTCTCGTATTCTCCGCTCGTGATATTATCCATCCACTCCTGATGGTCGAGGTACCAACGGACGGTTTTCTCTATGCCTTCCTCAAATTGCAATGAAGGTTCCCAACCAAGCTCTTTCTGCAACTTTGTAGAGTCAATAGCATAACGGAGGTCGTGGCCTGCACGGTCGGTAACGTAGGTGATGAGCTTCTCGCTCGTACCTTCGGGATTACCGAGCAAGCGGTCCACGGTCTTGATGATGACATGGATAATGTCAATGTTCTTCCACTCATTAAACCCACCGATATTGTAGGTCTCAGCAATCTTGCCCTCATGGAAGATGACATCAATCGCACGGGCATGGTCCTCCACATAGAGCCAGTCGCGCACGTTCTCTCCCTTGCCATATACAGGCAACGGCTTACCATGACGGATATTGTTGATGAACAGGGGAATCAACTTCTCGGGGAACTGATAGGGACCATAGTTGTTGGAGCAATTGGTGACGATGGTAGGCATACCATAGGTGTCGTGGTAGGCACGAACGAAGTGGTCACTGCTTGCCTTACTGGCCGAATAGGGAGAATGGGGATTGTATTTCGTGGTCTCGTAGAAGAAATCCTTACCATAGGCCAAGTGGTGCTCACCCGACGAGGCTGTGGTAGTGAAAGGCGGCTCAACACCTTCAGGATGGCTGAGTTCGAGAGCACCATAGACCTCATCCGTTGAGATATGGTAGAAGCGTTTGCCTTCATATTTCTCAGGCAATGATTCCCAATAGAGTTTAGCTGCTTGCAACAGAGAGAGGGTGCCCATCACATTGGTCCTGGCAAAGGTGAAGGGATCCTTGATAGAGCGATCCACATGACTCTCTGCTGCAAGGTGGATGATACCATCGACCTTTTCATCCTGCATCAGTTGATAAAAGGCATCGAAGTCGCAGATATCCAGCTTCACGAACTTGTAGTTCGGACGCCCCTCTATGTCCTTCAAGTTGGCCAAGTTACCTGCATAGGTCAGTTTATCGAGATTGATGATATTATACTCGGGATATTTGTTCACGAAAAGGCGTACAACATGGCTGCCGATAAAGCCGGCACCACCCGTAATGACGATATTTCTTTTTGCCATGGTATATTATTGTTTCAGATTACAAATACATTGCTTCAGAGAAGCTGTCCAATAAGGGACCTGAACACCGAAGACCTCCTTAATCTTTGTCTTGTCGAGTACAGAATAGGCTGGTCTCATCACAGGACTGGGAAACTCATTGCTGTGGCAGGGTTGTACATCACAATCAGTAGTACCATTATACTCTGCTATCATCTTAGTGAAATCATACCATGAACAAACGCCCTCATTAGAGTAATGATAAACGCCTGAATTTTTATAGTCTGACTCTTCTCTTCGTGCTGAACGACAGTTTGCACGATAGTCATCAACAACGACAACGATAGCCTTGGCAAGATCCAATGCATATGTAGGTGTACCCACTTGATCGAAGACCACCTTAAGCTGCGGCTTGGTAGCAGTAAGGTGCATCATCGTCTTACAGAAATTCTTGCCGAACTCCGAATAGAGCCAGGCTGTACGAATTATGACATGATTACACCCGGTAGCAATAATACGCTGTTCGCCATGTAACTTGGTCATACCATACACACCGGTAGGAGTACCCTGCCGATCTTCTTTGCAAGGTGTATTATAGGGTTCCTTTCCAAACACATAGTCCGTAGAAATCTGAACGAGCAAGCCACCAACTTCCTTGATGGACTTGGCCAGATTCTCCGGCGCTACAGCATTGAGTTTCTCCGCCAAATCAACATTCGTTTCAGCTGCATCGACATTGGTATACGCTGCACAGTTTACAATCACATCTATTTGATTCTCCGCAACCATCTTCCGTACGGCCTCAAGGTCGGTAATATCCAACTCTACGGTTTCTACCCCTTCCACTTGATTGACATCAGTAAAGATATAGCTATCATTACTGCCTTTTGCCACAATGCGCATTTCATTGCCAAGTTGGCCATTAGCTCCTGTAACAAGTATATTCACAACGAATCGTTAATAGAGTTTATCATTGATATGAAAATCAAGAACTGCATCACGCAATCTTGCATGGTTCAAATCTTTTTCACTAAGGATAGCCTGTTGCATAGGTACTTGCCAATCTATACCTAAGTCCTCATCAAACAATTGAATTCCAGCATCGGATTCCGGATTATAGAAGTTATCACACTTGTATTGGAATATAGCAACATCACTGAGTACCGCAAAGCCATGAGCAAATCCACGAGGAATGAAGATTTGACGATGATTCTCCTCTGTGAGTTTCACAGCAACATGCTGACCAAAAGTCGGTGATCCTTCACGTATATCTACAGCAACGTCAAGGACTGCTCCCTTGACACACCGAACAAGTTTACTTTGTGTGTAAGGCATACGTTGATAATGCAATCCGCGTATCACTCCATAAGTAGACATACTCTCATTGTCTTGAACAAAACGAATAGGACACACTTTTGCATCAAACTCACGCTGTGAAAAAGATTCAAAAAAGTAGCCTCGTGAATCCTTGAAAACACGTGGTTCTATAATCACCACTCCTTCAAGAGCCGTTTTAATTACCTCCATTATTATTGTCTCTTGAGTTCGTCTATTACATTCAGCAGATACTGCCCATACTGATTCTTAATCATAGGTTGAGCCAATTCACGCATACGCTTTTCATCAATCCAACCCTTACGATATGCTATACCCTCCAAACAAGCGACTTTTAAGCCCTGTCGTTTCTCTATAACCTCCACAAAAGTAGAAGCTTCGCTCAGAGAGTCATGAGTACCGGTATCGAGCCAAGCAAAGCCTCGGCCGAGTGTTTGTACCTTGAGCTCATTATCTTCTAAAAAACGCTGATTTACTGTTGTTATCTCCAACTCACCACGTGCCGATGGCTTAATACTCTTAGCCACTTCCACGACCTTGTTGGGATAGAAATAAAGTCCAACAATAGCATAATTGCTCTTCGGGCACTTGGGCTTTTCTTCAATACTAAGACAGTTTCCTTCTTTATCGAACTCCGCCACCCCATATCGTTCTGGATCACTTACCCAATAGCCAAAGACGGTTGCCTTACCATCTTCTTCCGCCGCACGAAGACTTTCTCGAAGCATAGCGCTGAAACCTGCCCCATGAAAGATATTGTCACCAAGAACAAGGCAGACGCTGTCATTACCAATAAATTCCTCACCAATAATGAAAGCCTGTGCCAAGCCATCCGGACTGGGTTGTTCTGCATATTCAAAGCGTACTCCATAATCTGAGCCATCTCCCAGCAAGCGACGAAAGCCCGGCAAATCTTGCGGAGTAGAAATAATCAAAATATCTCGAATACCCGCCAACATGAGCACAGAGATGGGATAATACACCATCGGCTTATCGTAAATAGGGAGCAATTGTTTGCTAACTCCCTTTGTTATAGGATAGAGACGGGTACCACTCCCTCCTGCTAAAACAATACCTTTCATCACAATAATCTTTCAAAAAAACAATCGCGCAACTCACGCACATGAATATCCGCAAAGATAAGAATTGTAAATGCAACAAACAATTTTTTGAACGTTATTTTCTTGCACCATACATTTTATTCACCAAATCGTTCATGTTTTCACCTTTTTTATATACTTTTGCAACCCCAACAAAGGCTATAGGGGATGTCACCCTTAAGTCCTAACAGGTATTAAACATTAAGGAAAATGAAAAGAGACGATTTAGTATTCAACTTGATTGAAGAGGAGCATCAGAGACAGCTCAAAGGTATTGAGCTTATCGCTTCCGAGAATTTTGTAAGTGACCAGGTGATGCAAGCCATGGGCTCATGCATGACCAACAAATATGCCGAAGGTTATCCCGGCCGTCGCTACTACGGTGGTTGCGAAGTGGTGGACAAGAGCGAACAGCTGGCTATCGACCGTCTGAAACAGCTCTTCGGAGCCGAATGGGCGAACGTACAGCCCCACTCAGGCGCACAGGCCAATGCCGCTGTATTCTTGGCTTGCCTTAACCCCGGTGATAAATTCATGGGACTTAACTTGGCTCACGGTGGACACCTCTCACACGGTTCACTTGTAAATACATCGGGTATTCTATATACTCCTTGCGAATACAACTTGAACAAGGAAACCGGCCGTGTCGACTACGACCAGATGGAAGAGGTTGCCCTGCGCGAACAGCCCAAGCTCATCGTAGGCGGCGGCTCGGCCTACTCACGCGAATGGGACTATAAGCGCATGCGTGAGATAGCAGACAAGGTAGGCGCCATCCTCATGATCGACATGGCCCACCCCGCCGGACTCATCGCAGCAGGTCTGCTCGACAATCCTGTAAAGTATGCCCACATCGTAACCTCCACAACCCACAAGACACTTCGCGGTCCTCGTGGCGGTGTCATCATGATGGGCAAGGACTTCCCCAACCCCTGGGGAAAGACCACCCCGAAGGGCGAGGTGAAGATGATGTCTGCCCTGCTCGACTCAGCCGTATTCCCCGGTATTCAGGGCGGTCCGCTCGAACACGTCATCGCAGCCAAGGCCGTAGCCTTCGGCGAGGCATTGCAGCCTGAGTACAAGGAGTACCAGACCCAAGTGCAGAAGAATGCCAAAGCCTTGGCAGAAGCACTCATCGCACGCGGATTCACCATCGTATCGGGCGGCACCGACAACCACAGTATGCTCGTGGACCTGCGCGAGAAATATCCCGACCTCACCGGCAAGGTAGCCGAGAAGGCGCTCGTATCGGCCGATATCACCGTAAACAAGAACATGGTACCCTTCGATACTCGCTCAGCATTCCAGACCTCAGGTATCCGTCTTGGAACTCCTGCCATCACTACCCGTGGTGCCAAGGAAGACCTCATGGTAGAGATTGCCGAGATGATCGAGACCGTTCTCTCCAACGTTGACAATGAAGAGGTAATCGCAAGCGTTCGTACCCGCGTGAACGAGAAGATGAAGGATTATCCCTTGTTTGCATACTAAAATCATTCCCCACAATTTGTCATCCTGAGCAAAGCGAAGGATCTCACACCCCACCCTACGAGATCCTTCACTGCGTTCAGGATGATACATTTATCCGCCACAAGTCCGACCACACATCCCCAAACATAGCAAAACGATGAACAAGCGCTGGCACCTGCCTTTCCTCCTATTCCTGATTATAGGCACCATCATCATACTGGGCGATAGCAAGCCCACCTACCGCACCCAACAGGGCAAGATTTTCGGCACACTCTATACCGTGACCTACGAGCACAATGCCGACCTGCAACCAGAGATTATCGCAGCCCTGCAGGCTGTAGACCATTCGCTATCGCCATTCAACAAGCGCTCAATAATCACGCACATCAACAACAATGACTCCATTGCCGTAGACACCCTATTCACTGAGGTTTTCCACAATGCCCAACACATCTACGAACAGACCAACGGAGCCTTCGACCCGACAGTAGCCCCACTTGTCAATGCATGGGGGTTCGGTTTCAAGAACAGCGTAGAGGTCAACCCTGAGGTTATCGATAGCCTGCGCAGCCTGATCGGCATGAATCGCATCCGCCTCCAAAACGGCCACATAGAGAAAGAAGACCCGCGCATCATGCTCGATTTCAGCGCTATCGCCAAAGGCTATGGCAGCGACCGTGTAGCTTGGTTACTGGACAGTTGTGGCGTCAAGAACTACATGGTAGAGATTGGCGGCGAAGTGGTAGTAAAGGGATACAACAAAAATGGCAACCCATGGGGCATAGGCATCACCAAGCCCACAGATGATTCGCTATCGGTAAACCAAGAGTTACAAACCGTGCTCCGCCTCACCGACTGCGCCATTGCCACCTCGGGCAACTACCGTAATTTCTATTATAAGGATGGCGTTAAATACGCCCATACCATAGACCCACGCACAGGCTACCCCGTGCAGCACTCACTACTCTCAGCCACGGTGATTGCCGACAACTGCATGCATGCCGATGCACTCGCCACAGCATTCATGGTATTAGGCGTAGACTCAGCCATGGCTTATTGCGAGCACCATCCCGAGATTGACGGTTACTTTATCGTAGCTTCCGACAGCGGACGTCACGAAACTATACAATCATTCGAGGAAGGGAAGTACAGATAAAGACCTTCCACAAATGAGTTCCCTACATAAACCATATTAGGGAATCAGCGAACCTGAAGCGTTGAAAAAAACGGCACACCTCAGGCCAGCAAGCCAACCGTTCCCAGTACCAAATCATTTTCATAGAGTGAGACTCGAGTCCCACCATAGAGAGACTGCGGTCTCTACATACAGAAACTCCAGTCTCACCATAGTGAAACTGGAGTCTCGCTATATAGACATCAGTCAGCCATTGAGGCTACTGTGCTGTCTGCGCACTGATATTGATAATCAGTGTTGCTATATTGTCGGTAAATAGACGTACGGCCACAGCGATGAGGATGACACCGAAGAACTTGCGTACTACATACACACCGCCCTTCCCCATCCAGCGTTGCACCTTGTCGGTCATTGTCAACACAAAGAACACGACACCCATATTGGCAAGCAGGGCAAGCAGGATATTGATGTCGGCATACTCGGCACGCAACGAAAGCAACGTAGTGAACGAGCCTGCACCGGCTATCAGGGGAAACACAAGCGGTACAAGAGTGGCCTCATTCGTCGGTCCCTTGAACTTGAATATCTCCACATCGAGCAACATCTCGATGGCCATGAGAAAGATAACGAGCGAACCTGCCACAGCAAATGAGGCAATATCCACATGAAAGAGCTGCAACATCACATCTCCGGCATAAAAGAAACCGACGAGCAAGAGGGTAGACATCCAGGTTGCCTTTACGGCTTTGATAGTCTTGCCGCTCTCACGCAATGAGATGATAATAGGCGTAGACCCTACGGCATCAATCACAGCAAACAGAATGATAAAGGCGCTGACGAACTCCTTCCAATTGAACACACCGAACGTCATAACAATATACTTTTTAGATAACGATCAATCGCGTAAACGGAAATTGTTGGCACGGGCCAGCATCCGGGCCTCGGTCATACGAATGGAATGCAGACTCATCACTGTCAAGATAAGCGATACAAGGGGTAGGCACATCTGCCAGTTCATAGAGACAAAGCGCGTATCACCACGCAAGATGAGCACAAACACCAACAACAGAATGTAGTAACCTGCCAACAGACAGCTGTTAAAGATGGCACAACGTTTCTGTAGGGCAAAGTTCTGAAAGAGACTCACGAACATGGTAAATGCACTAACCAAAGCCGACACAATGAGCAGTATGCCCAAGGCACAAGGAGCAGCAGAAGTGGTACCTTCAGGCCAATGACGAAACACAAAGTTGGTCATCTCTACGGTTGGCATATCTTCGTAGAAAAATGTAATCAGCGGGTTACACATACCAACAATGAGAGCCACAACAGCCAACAACATATACAAATGGTGGATATAAAACTTCATATATAACAGAATAACGTATAAGTATTCGATCAGTTGTCCATTCAATAAAAAAAGTTTGTCATTCTGAGCGTAGCGAAGAATCCCATTGCTCTGCGCGAGAGTCTTCACCTACAGTCAGAATGACAAACATATAATGATTTTTTAGAGTTCCTCGGCAACTTTGTTCTCCTTCAGCGGATTGCGGTAATACACCTCATCATCTGCAAATTCTTGTGCTGCGAGAAGAGTTGGCTTAGGCAGACGCTCATAATAGCGCGAAATCTCTATCTGCTCGCGATTCTCAAACACCTCTTCCAGATTGTCCGACGATGAACTGAACTCATCGAGTTTTTTCTTCAACTCTTCCTTTATTTCCACTGAGATTTGGTTGGCACGCTTACCGATAATGGCAATTGATTCGTACACATTGCCAGTCTTGTCTCTGAAGTCCTGCATGTCTCGGGTTACAGTGTTGGTAGGGGCATTACTTTTCTTGTAGTCCATAATTCTTATTTTTAATATTATTTATTCTTCAGTGCTTTCAGTGTTTCGCGATAGATTCTATCCGCTTCCTTCATATACTTACTTTCAGGGAATTCGTTCTTAAAGGCATAATACTCATCTTCCGTATCACGATAACGGTCCATCATCTTCTCCTGCACACTCTCCTTGGCCATGCCGTAGCGGGCACGCAGTATCAGTATGGAAAGGTCTTCACGAAGTTTCGTGTAAGGATAGTCGTTCAGTGCATTCTGTGCCGTGATAATACAGGCCTGATAATTATTGCCCATATAGTTTCCAAGATCATAATAAAGCTTTGCCGAGCGATACTCCTTCTCCACCAAGCGGTCGTGCAGTTCATAAAGCATAGCATTAGCCTGTTGCCTATATTTCGAGTAAGGATAATACTCTGTAAACACCTGTATCTCACCTATCGCCTTGATGGTACTCGACTGGTCAAGACGTGGATCAGGAGTATCAAGATACAAGGCTCGTGCCGACATGAAACGTGCCGTCTCAGCGTAAATGCCCCGGGGATAAGTATTACAATAGGTGGTAAGGTAGTGCGAAGCTGTCACATAGTCGTCCATATTATAGTAGCACATCGCCAACATATAGAGCGACTCCTCGGCAAACGCAGTCCCCTTCGTAAAGGCCAACACGTCCTCCAGCAGCGAGCTGGCTTGGCTGTACTCCCCCTCCATGTAATAGACCTTGGCCAATTCATACTTATAGTCAAAGTCCATCGACTTCTGCACTTTCGCATACTGAGTACAACCAGACAACAGAAGCAACGGAAGTAAAGACACGAACAATCTCTTCATCACAAACAGGGATAACTTTTCCATTTAGCGTGCAAAGTTACAGATAACTTATGAAATAAACACGAAAAACGCACTTTTAATTGTAAAAAACTACTAAAACAACTAAACATACCGACAAATTTGGCACTTTATCCACTTTGCAGTAACTTTGCAAGATAAAGCGTCAGCAATAGTGTCATGCCGAGCAACGCAAAGAATCGCGCGAACGTCTCTAACCAAGTCCCTGCGCGAGATCCTTCACTCCACTCAGGATGACAGAGGCTGACTGCGACTCTAAATTTGATACTTTTCACAACAAATATGAAGACAGATATCGAAATTGCACGCAACACACCGTTGCTACCTATTGGGCAGATTGCCGCACAGGTGGGTATCCCCACTGAAAGTACAAATCCCTACGGTCACTATATGGCCAAGGTTGACGAACACCTTATCGATGATGCAAAGGTAAGACAGAGCAACCTCATTCTCGTCACTGCCATCACCCCCACCAAGGCAGGTATCGGCAAGACTACCGTATCCATAGGTCTCACCCTTGGGTTGAACAAGATAGGCAAGAAAGCCATCGTTGCCCTACGCGAGCCCTCACTCGGCCCTTGCTTCGGCATGAAGGGCGGTGCAGCCGGTGGTGGCTATACCCAAGTGCTGCCCATGGACAAGATCAACCTCCATTTCACGGGCGACTTCCATGCCATCACCTCGGCCAACAACATGATTGCCGCCCTGCTCGACAACTACATATACCAGAACCGCGACAAGGGCATCGGCCTCAAGGAGGTGCTCTGGCGCCGCGTACTCGATGTTAACGACCGCAACCTACGCTATGTAGTCACAGGGCTCGGCCCCAAGACCAACGGCTTTGCCCAAGAGACAGGCTTTGACATCACTCCTGCCTCTGAGATTATGGCCATCCTCTGCCTCGCCAAGGATGAGGATGACCTGCGCCGCCGCATCGAGAACATCCTCCTCGGCTTCACCTACGAAGGCAAGCCCTTCACCGTCAAGGATCTCGGCGTAGCGGGAGCCATCACCGTACTGCTCAAGGATGCCCTCTCGCCCAACTTAGTACAGACGACTGAGAACACACCCGCCTTCGTGCATGGAGGTCCCTTTGCCAATATCGCCCATGGATGCAACTCTGTGCTGGCGACCAAACTGGCCATGACCTGTGCCGATTACGTCATCACCGAAGCAGGCTTCGGCGCCGACCTCGGAGCCGAGAAGTTCTACGACATCAAGTGCCGCAAGGCAGGCCTCACCCCCAAGCTCACCGTGCTCGTAGCTACCGCCCGCGCACTGAAGATGCATGGTGGAGTACCTCAGGACCAGGTTTCAGAGCCTAACCTCGAAGCACTCAAGGCCGGTATGGTTAACCTCGACAAGCACCTGCGCAACCTCCAGTCGTTCGGACAGACCGTAGTGGTGGCGTTCAATCGCTACAGCGGTGACACCGACGAAGAAATCAGCTACGTTCGCCAACACTGCGCAGAACTCGGTATCGGCTGTGAAGTCAACAATGCATACGCCCTCGGTGGTGAGGGAGCAGCCGACCTCGCACGCCTCGTGGTAGACACCATCGAGAAGAACCCCTCGTCGGAAGAGCTCCACTTCGCCTACGAAGACAGCGACAGCGTAGAGGAAAAGATCAACAAGGTTGCCCGCAACCTTTACGGAGCAGCAACAGTAACGCTGAGTGCTGCTGCGAAAAAGAAACTCGCAATGGTAGAGAGCCTCGGCTACACCCACTTCCCCATCTGCATAGCCAAGACACAGTACTCCTTCTCTACCGACGCCAAGCGATATGGCGCACCCGAAGGTTTCGGCTTCAACGTGCAGGACATCGTCATCAATGCCGGTGCCGAGATGCTGGTAGTCGTATCCGGAGACATCATGCGTATGCCCGGCCTTCCCAAAGAGCCCGCAGCACTACACATCGACATTGTGAACGGCCAGATTGAGGGATTGGACTAAGGACAAGACAGTAGCCTTTTCACCAAAAGGCTACTGTTTACGGTTTCTCCCATTTGCAGGATTCAGGGCCTCAGTCCTCAGCCGATGCGGCAATCAGCGATCGGTGCTTTAAGATAGCCTCAGGATGGTTGCGTCGAATGAAGCCACTTACACTATTATACACGAGCCCCAAACGCGCGGCTATGGACTTCAAGGACTCGCCAGTCGTAGTATAGAGACGCAACGCCTCGGCATATTTTTCTGCACTCCGGCATGAAACCACACGTCCGTCAGGAGTTTTCATTCGACCTCGCGCGGCAACCAGTTCTGGGTGATGCTCCTTGAGATACATTCTGAACACTTCAGGATGCAAATTGAACTCTGCTGCCACCTTGGCAGTAGGTAAGTCTGATGTCTTAAGGCGATTTATGGCCTCGGCATATTTCTCGGCCGTAGACTTCTTGTAGCGTTTCGTATCTTTGTAGTCTACACCATCATCGTAACCTCGGCGCTGTACCATAAGTTCGGGATACCAAGTACGCAAATAATGACGAAAACCACTTACGCTAACGCCACAGAGACGGGCTATCTCTTTAACATCCTCGGCAGTGCTGCTATACAAATCCACAGCTCTCTCATATTTCTTCACACAGTCTCGACTCGGCTCATACAACATCCAGCTACCATTACGCTGTCCCCTTCGCTTTCTCCCTTTTGCATGGGCACGTGCCATTTGCCTTTGCTGCGTTATTTGAGGATAGTAGGCAATGATATGCTCGCGCAACCCGGCATAGGACACTCTGCACACATCAGCGACCTCATTTATAGTCATATCCGAGGACTGCAGCAAATCTATAGCCTCTGCATAGGTTTCTCTACTCCACTTGCGTGCGCCATATTGTAGATTGGCAGTAATGCCCATGCGCTGGCGCTGCTTCTCTCTACGAGGTACTATCTCAGAATAGTGGCGACGTAGCTGCCCCAACAGCGAGGAGGGTGACACCTCGAAGATACGTGCAATTTGAGAAATGTTATATTCTATATATTCCATACTGTCACAAGCAAGGATGGCATCCCTATACCTGTTGTGCGCCTCGGTAGTCTGTCCCTTTGTCCCTCTGAGGCTCACAGACCCGGAAGTGGCAAGGTTGTGGCGTTTGAGGATGAGGTCGCGGTGCTTTTTTGAGAGATAGGTGCTAAATGCTGAAATACCGACTCCTACCTGCTTACATATCTCACTAATGGAAAGTTCTGAGTCAGAATACAGAGCAAGAGCTTCCTTATATTTTATATCAGCTTTTGTGTGTTCTCCTTTCACTTGCACAGTTATCATCCACTGGCCATGTACTTCCCATCAGCTAATCAATCTATCCACCTATTGACATGTGGCACCTATAATAAATTAGCCATGAAGTTTACCAGAAGTTTTTCTGTGTGCAAAGTTACCTATGGATGAATTATGGCAACGATTTGCCTCGTTGCTGATATCTCTACGATTTGTATAATATATTTCACGTTACGGACAATTCGTCTGTATAGTACTGCAGAAAATTGTGCTGAAGGATGTTGCTTATTCGCACAAGCATAGCTATATCAATACTTTCACGCTTGAAGATATTATATACGTTAGTGCGGTCGCAGTGGAGTTGCTCTGCGAACCACGAAGGCGAGCGCCCTTGCTTGTAAAACACCTCTTCTATGATACTCCCAATATGTATCATTGCCGTATGCACAACGTCCGCCGGCTTCCGAACGGGATTATATAAAACATGAAAAGAGCGTGAAGCCTATCACCTGTTGCTCGCTCCACTGTGTTAGGCTCTCGCATTGCCTGTCCGTCGAAACGAGCAACGCGAAGCCTCACGCCGATATGTAGATACATCCCTTACATTATACCAATCATCCCTGACCAGTATAACAAAAAGAGAATAATAACATACCCATGAGACATTCACCGTTGCTTTGTTTTTGACGGACGTTAAGAATTTGCGAGATTCAACACAGTCAGAACCAAAGCGCCAAGTAAACGCCTTTTCCATTATGTCATCCCCGCCCTACCACCTTAAATTCGCACAAATGAACTAAGGTCCGGCGCGAGAACTTACAAAAGTACGGTATAATTTTCAAATACGAATTATGAAATATGAATTATTTTTAGTTCATCCGATATTTGGAGCGATGACTTCTGTTTATGACAACCTACAGCACATGAGGATAAGCCCCAAAGCACTGCTGCCATTTACGGTGGCCAACACAAAATAAGCATTGGTTGCTGCGTATCGTAAAGGTTCGATTGAGAAAAATTATCCCCAAGATGACAAAAGATTATCACTGGCTCGGCAAACTGTCGTATAGCCAGTGATGATTCAGTCCAGACGGCTCTGGACTGGAGTTCAGGGCTGTCTTGAACTCCAGTTCAGAGCTGCCTGAACTGCAGTTCACGTTCGTCTGGACTGGAATTCACGATATGGCCTCTGCCCGCTTGGCAAGTTTAGGGTGTCCCGCTCTGTTGTTGCTCTGCACCTTGCCAGGCCAAAATAAAACTTTTTTACTCCTGCGCGGCAGCATTTTGCCCCCAAGAATTCCTACCGCACCTCGCGGATGATGCCGTTGCGGTAGGCATAGAGCAGCTTGCGCAACGATTCGATGCGCTGGCGTATGTCGCGTCCCTTATCGGTATCGCTCACATGGATACGCTCGGTGAGCTTCTCCACCAGGTGACGCGTGCTCTTGATGTCGGCACCGCCACGGATAGCCTCTTCGGTAGAGGTGAAGGGCTGGTGCTCCACGAGCGACATGCCGCGCGAGTGATACACAAGCGTATAGCCCGCGATACCCGTAGTGGATTGGTAGGGCTTGGAGAAACCGCCGTCGATGACGATAAGCCTTCCGCCCGCCTTCATGGGATTCTCGCCCTTGAGCGTCTTTACGGGGATATGTCCGTTGATGATGTGGCGATGGTCGCCCTCCACACCGAACTCCTCGAGCAGCAGGTCCACCGTGGCGTCCTCATTGCGCAGGGTGTAGTAGCTGCCCTTGGTCTCCTTCATCACCGCCTTGTCCTTGAGGAAGTAGCGCTCGAAGGTGGCCATGCGGTCCTTGTCGAAAGTGGGCGCGTTCTTGCCGCACCACAGGTACCACAGGTAGTCCACAGCAAAGGCGTGAAGCTCGGCATCGCTGTCCGAAGAGCAGGCCACACGGATGAGGCTGTCCACCTTGTCGAGCAGGGCACGCCCCTTGTACAGTCCATCGTGAAGGTACACCTCCTTCAATGTGCCGTCAGGGTTCATGGGTATGGAGGCATGGAAGAGCAGGTTACCGTTGTACACGAGGTACATGCTGCCGTGGTCTATCAGGCAGCGGATATGGCGTTGCAACTTCTCGCTTGTGGTAAACGAGTGGGCGATACGCTCTATCACCTCGCTCTCCTCCACGCTCAGCTTGTAGGGATCGGCCGGGTCGATGGTGGGGAAATAACATTCACGCATCGAGTAGCGCTTGCCGCCGATGGTGCAGATGCCCTTCTCGTAGTCAATCTTATGGAGCAGCAGGCGGTCGTCCATCTCATATTCCGGGTGGCGGCGTATGATTTCGGCTTCGAGCTTGAACTGCAGTACGCTCACCGCCTTGTGCATCTGTGCGATGAGGCGGCGCGTCTTCTCGCTGCAGGTGACTCCGTCATCGAGCTTGGGGCCGAACTCTTCGCAGGGGTCGTCCTTATACACCTCCATGGCAAAGATGGCCAGATGCAGCAGGTTGATGCCGTAGCCGTCCTCGAGCACCGAGAGGTTACCGTAGCGCATACAGAGACGCAGCACATTGGCCATGCAGGCACGGTTACCGGCAGCGGCTCCTATCCACAGCACGTCGTGGTTGCCGAACTGCACGTCGAAGTTCTGGTACTGGCACAGCGTGTCCATCACCAAGTGCGAGCCCGTCCCTCGGTCGAAGAGGTCACCCACGATGTGCAGGCGGTCTATCGCCAGCCGCTGTATGAGGTTACAGATGGCCACGATGAAGTGGTCGGCCTCATCGGTGCTGATGATGGCCTCGATGATACCCTTCACATAGCGGTTCTTGTTGGTCATGCCCGTAGACTCGTGCAGCAGCTCCTGTATGATATAGGAGAACTCCTTGGGCAACGCCTTGCGCACCTTCGAGCGGGTATACTTCGAGGAGATGTTCTGACACACCGAGATGAGGCGGCGCAGCGTCAGGGCATACCAGTCGTGCATGTCCTCGCCCTCGTGCTCGGCCTTGATGAGCTGCAGCTTCTCCGCCGGATAGTAGATGAGCGTACACAGTGCGCGTATCTCCTTGTCGCTGAGCTCATCGCTCAGCACCTCGCGCACCTTGCGCTTGATGTCGCCCGATGCATTCTTCAGCACATGCTGGAATGCCTCGTGCTCGCCGTGTATATCGGCCAAGAAGTGCTCGGTACTCTTCGGCAGGCCCAGTATAGCTTCGAGGTTGATGATCTCGGTACTGGCCTCAGCCGTATTGCGGAAGCTGCGCGACAGCAGTTGCAGATAGTTCAGCTCCTGCTGTATCTCTTCGGGGGTATATTGCTGGTTGCTCATAGACTGATTTTGTATTGTTCTGCAAAAATAGTAAAAACGGACGAATAAAGTTTATTTATTCGGACTTATTTAATACATATCGATTCTTCTTCCCATCTTATTATTACCCCCTCCGTTCTGCTCCGTATTCACTGCGCTCCACTCGTCCCCCTTAAAGAGGGACAGTGCCCCCAAAATTAGTTTTATCGCGTGAAAGTACAAAATTAAAGAACTGTCCCTCTTTAAGGGGGACGAGCGGAGGAACAAAGAGACGGAGCGGAGGGGGTAACCATTAGAAGGCTAACTACACCCACCATCAAAAAAAGGGGATAAGCCTGCGCCCATCCCCTTTTATATCCAAATATGTTGGATTACTTCAGTGAGTAAACAACATCCTCTTCTACCTCTACGGCAGCGATCTTGCCCTCACGGAGCAACCAACCCAAGCCAAGGAGGAAGTCCTCCTTCTTCTGCTTTGTTTCCTTCTTAATTTCCTTGAAGGTCAAACCTTCCTTACCATCAAGTGCATTCCAGATGAGACCTGCATTAGCACCAGCTTTCTCTGTCAACATAATCTTTTACCTATTAAATTGTTAAACTTCTTATAATTGTTCATCGCCACAAAATCGTTGCAAAGGTATACTTTTTTATGTTAAATAACATTTTTTATATGCACAATTTAACTTTTTTGCCTCACTTTTAAGCTTTTTTCTTACGATTAGCCCAAATACGCGCAGCTGTTTCCACCATTTTGGCACATGGACGTTTCATATAATAGGTTTGCGTACGCTCCTCCGGGCTGGGTTCTTGAGGCTTACGCTCACGCAACCCGAGCAGTTCGGCACAGATGAGCGACCCACACTCGCGACGAAACTCCTCGGCCAACTGCTGCACGAATGCATAGTTGGCCGCCTTGCCCTCACGGTCTTTAGCATCGGTGCATCCTGTTTCCAGACCGGCAAGAATAAACATGCCACATGCCGCCCCACAGGTCTCACGCATACGACCTATACCTCCACCGAACGAAGCAGACATCTTCAACGCCTGCTCTTCGGTGTATCCATACTCATCGGCAAAAGCTGCCGTCACTGATTGTGCACAGTTGTAACCCATCTTGAAGAGTTCAACAGCACGGAGGATTCTTTGTTCGTTGTCCATGAAAATATATACATATTTATTATATGGCACAAAAGTAGTAAAAAGGGACGAAACAAACAAAGGGGTGCGGCCGCACCCCTTTGTTTCAGTTATCGCAACTAAGAATTACTTCTTGATTACCTTTTTGCCGTTCACGATATAAACGCCCTTGGTCATCTCTGTTACACGACGTCCATGGATGTCATAGATTACAGTCTCAGCGTCAGCGTTGATATTGTCGATGCCATCTGCATTATCAACAAAGGTTACACTCAGCATACAAGTTGCAGTCATGCCGTTGCTTGCTGTAGCAGTGATTGTAACCACACCGCCGTCCTCGGGAGTACCAGTAAAGGTTACCAAACCATTTGCATCCACAACAGCAAAGTCTGCACTACTGCTCCATGTTACAGTCTTGTCAGTAGCGTCCTCAGGTTCTACGGTGGCTACAAGTTGGAAGGTATCACCAGACTTCACCTCGAGGTCTTTCCAGGTAGCGTTAAGCTTGATGCCAGTTACAGCACCCGGTTCTATGACATATACTGTCAGCCAGCACGATGCCGATACGCCGTTGGCTGCAGTAGCCTTAATCTCAACCTGCTCCATAGCTGCAGCAACCACGGTCACGAGACCATCCTCGCTTACAGTAACAATGTCGGGATGGCTGCTGCTCCATGTGATAGCCTGCTCTGTCGCATTTTCAGGAGTTACAGTAGCAGTGAGCTGCAAGGTAGCACCAACCTCGTTGAGTTCACCCCAAGTAGTATTGAGACTTACCTCGGTAACCTCTACGAATTCTCCACCAGCGATGATCTGCACCGTCAGTACGATGTCCTCAGCAGGAGCTTTCCATTGCATCATTTCCATGAACGAAGCCTTGGCCAAGGTGATGGTATAGATACCAGCAGGTGCTGCGGTTCCTTGCCAGTTCTGAGCCATGAAGATGTACGAGTTGCTGCCATCGACATCCATACCGTTCATGAACTGGAAGTACTCAGAAGCATCGTTGCCCTCAGCATCCACGATAGCAGGTGTACCCTGGAAGTAGAACTGGCCATCGAAGTTAACCTTGATCATATCCTCAGGTGTAGCAACAGCAGTGAAACCTTCCATCACATCCTCACCTACGGTCACGTTAGTAACTGTGAGCGGAGTAGCAGGAGCAGCCTCGACTGTGATAGTAGCAGTTATCTCGGCGTTGACGTAGTTGGCATCCTCAGCACCAATGATGAGCCCCTCAGGCACATAGAATGGGAAGTCGCCCTCCTCGGCAATCACCAGACCCCACTGAAGAGAGAAGCGAACAACACAATTATTCTCTGCAAGAACCTCTGCTTTGAGAGAATTCTCTCCCCATTCGTCAGTCACTGTAGCCCAACCGGCGTTCTCAGCCAACGCAACGGGACGGTCAAAGATAACGTCGATAGTAGAGATTGAGCTTACTGTAGCTGTGCCGTCGACAATATCGACATCACCAACCTTAGCACCAAGAACGGTGAGTTCAGCCACTTCCACATACTCCTCAAGGAGGAAAGTAGATCCTGCATCGTTGTCAGCCCATGATTGAACAATACTGTTTTGCGGCCCATTTAGGTAGCTCTTGTTGGAGTATTGCATGCAAAATCCTTCAGCAGAAGCTTTTGAAGGCATCACTGTAAAGTCTGTAGCGTTGGCTGTATCGCCTAACTTCGCAATGCCGCCAGTCGATACGATGGCCTTGCCGGTTTTGTTTACCATCTTCATGCTCCATACATTACCTACAAAAGCCCAGAGGTGTGAGTCCTCTTCACCAGCAACCACTTCAGTGTCGGCACACTCAATAGTATCATTCTCAAGAGCTTGAATATATTTGGGGGTATTTGAGTGCAACTTTGCATAATACCACTGGGTGATGCCCTCTACGGTTTCGGCTGCTTCGAAAGGAAGTTCACCAACTTCAAGTTCAATAACCTTAGTGACAGCAACAGCTACAGGCTCTTCTTTAACAGCCTCTACAGCCCAAACGGGTGAGTATTCGCCCTCTACGAAGGTAATCTCATCAGCGAGCTCATCAGAAGCCTTCACGCCAATCATTCTGAGGCTTTCGCCTTCACCATAAGGCTCATCGGTGAGCATCCAGTAGCCCTCATAACCTGCCTTAGAGCACTCAGCTACAAAGATATATGAAGCACCATCTTCGACAGCCTCAACGCGGGTTGCGGTGCCCTCACCGGTTACCTTATAAAGGTAAACGCTTGAGTTCTTTGTCAAATTAGCATTTCCTGAGAAACGACCATAGCTACCGCACTGTACATAGCGAACGCCAGTCTGACCTGTGGGATCAGGATAAGAGATACCAAATGTACCTGCAACCAGAGAAGAGGGAGAGATTGTAGCAACTGCCTCAGCATCACCAGTTGTAAGGTTTGTTGCGGGATCGAAGTCCAAATACTTACCGTTAGCGACATTCTTCACATAGAATTCTGCTGCCTCAACCTCCTCTACTTCAGCTACGCCTACAGTCCATACGGGTGAGTACTCTGCACTTTGCTCGAAGGTGATGTCGTTGGCCAGCTCGTCAGAAGCCTTCACGCCTATCATTCTGAGGTCGGCACCTTCGCCATAAGGTTCATTGGTGAGCATCCAGTAGCCCTCATATCCTTCCTTAGAGCACTCAGCTACGAATATATATGAAGCGCCGTCTTCAACAGCCTCAACACGAGTAGCAGTACCCTCGCCAGTTACCTTGTAGAGATATACGCTTGAGTTCAAGGTCAAGTTGGTATTTCCAGAGAAACGGCCCTTGCTGCCACACTGTACGTAGCTAACACCGGCAGCGGCTTTGGGATTGGGATAAGAGACAGCAAATGTACCTGCGACAACAGAAGAGGGTACGATAGTAGCTACCGCCTCGGCATCGCCGGTTGTAAGGTTTGTCTCGGGATCATAATCCAAATACTTGCCGCTGAGCGCATTCTTCACGTGGAATGTTGTGGGAGCAGCCTCCTCAACCTCTACAACACCCTCGGGCTTGCTTGCTGACACGCCATAAGGGAACGCTACAGTGATAGCGGGCCACTCTTCACCAACGAGAGTTGAAGCAGTCTGTGTATACTTTTCCTCCCCTTCGTAAGTGAATTTATAAATAACATCCAGTGCCTCACCTGTTTCTATGGCATATACATAATGGATAGTCCATCCGCCCAGCCCTGTATTATACAGCGGTGTACCAGATGCACCGTTCTGGACATTGATCCATTTACCGTCTCCGTTCACGAAGCGCACGAGATTGGGGTCATCGTTGCCATTGATGTAGGCTTGCGAGTCACCATCGCCATTAAACTTGGTTGACCCGTCACCAGTTGAGGTAGGATTTGTTGTGGTAAATACAGCTGCATTATCTATGGTACCGAAGTCCTTAGGCGCACTCTTCTGCATGTAGGTTCCATCAAGTTTTCTCAAATAGTAGCTGCCGGCAGTACCTTCCGTTACGGGTTCCCATACAAATACGGCCTCCCCATTATTGTTAAACTCGGCCTTGCTATAAGGCGCACTCCCAGTATTGCCAACATAATAATAGTTGTTGGTTGCACTCAGGTTCTTGATGGCAATCATTGTAGCCTCGGTTTTCTCGTTCAGAGCACTCGATGACAATTGAGTTTCAGCCACCTTATAAGCGACCGATTGCGCCCATGTTCCTATACAAAGGAACACAGATACAAAGAAAAGCGTAAATGTTCTTTTCATAAGCTTTTGTGTTTTTAGTTAATAATTAGTTATAGTTAGTTTCCTATTTTATTGTCAAAAGAGACATGTATCCACAAAGGTCGTCAAACGACCTCTACAGACACATTTCAATAAGCAAAGTTAAGCATTTTGGCGATACTGAACAACTTTTAACACTAAGAAAGAGAGGAAACATGTTGTAAAACATCATTCTGCATCTTAGGCCTCACCCGACGACTTAGCATAGCAGCGCCGTCACTTCGTCCAGATTGCCGCCATGGCAAATGGGATGCCTCCGCCTTACATAGCAATGTTCCCGAAATGAGCTGACCAGTTGACCTGACGCATATAAAGAATTGATTGACTTACCGTTGGCAAGGACACCCCGGTTGACCTCATGCTGACCGCCTCATGCCCAGAAGGCACAAGCCCGAAAGTCGCGTCGAGAAGTTATTGCAAGGGGACAGGTAGGGCAATAGCCATCTTACTGCAGGCTTGTACAATACGTTCTCCCGATATAGCTATGGCGTTTTATATTCGTGATGGCGACCATTCGCGTGAATGGTCGCGACCATGTGCGCAAGTGATGGCGAGCACTTGCGCACATGGTCGCCATCGCGAACCTCAAAAGAGAAGGGGAAACAGGGGAAACGCATTATAAATCCATCATATACCACTATTGTTTTTCTCAGATAATCAGCTTATTGCCTCACACAGATCTCCAAATCTCACAGAGGCGCGCCGCTTCGCCCGCGCCTGTCAGCTTTGCCGAGTGTACACTCCCCGTGTTCAGCCGCAGTCAACTGGGATGACCCTGTCAACGTCCTGCAGATATGCACGTTACACCGGCGAGGTCAGCCGGTCAGCCCATTTCGGAAAACCTATATTTATAGGCAAACGGAGACGATGCAGACAAACAAATCCACAAAAATTTTGCGATTCGCACGTTTTTGTGTAACTTCGCTCCCAAATGTATACTCTATGAGCGAAGAAGATTTCAATAAGGACGCAGAGGTTTACGAAAACGCTGACGCTGACGTTAACGCTGACGAAAACGTTGACGTTGACGAAAACGTGCCAGAGGGCCATGCCCACTACCAGCCGAAGAAGGAGAGCGGCGAGGACGATACCGTGAAGTACCAGCTCTCGGGAATGTATCAGAACTGGTTTCTCGACTATGCCTCCTACGTTATCCTCGAGCGCACCGTGCCCCATATCAACGACGGCTTCAAGCCGGTGCAGCGCCGCATCCTGCACTCGATGAAGGAGAAGCACGACGGACGCTACAACAAGGTGGCCAACCTCGTGGGCCATACCATGCAGTATCACCCTCACGGCGACGCCTCCATCGGCGACGCCCTCGTGCCGCTCGGGCAGAAAGACCTGCTCATCGATTGCCAGGGTAACTGGGGCAACATCCTCACGGGCGACGGGGCTGCCGCTCCGCGTTACATCGAGGCACGCCTGTCGAAGTTTGCGCTCGAGGTGGTGTTCAATCCCAAGACCACGGAGTGGAAGCTCTCGTATGACGGCCGCAACAAGGAGCCCATCACCCTGCCGGTGAAG
>JAFQLT010000144.1 GCA_017396545.1 Bacteroidaceae bacterium
AATTCATCTTTTTGGTGCTAAGTAGACCAAATAAACAAGAGTAAAATCGAACATTATTCGCATCATAGCGAACACGCAGGGTAAATAGTTAAACTTTTATTTGCCGCGAATGGAGAAAAAAGCGACATTTGTACCAAGATTGTAGTTTATGGCAGAGAAAATACCTTATGTAAAGTGGCGCGAACGCATCAACCAGATTGTGCCCGACGAGTACCGCATTGGCAATGATGTCTTCATCCTACCACAGCACAAGCTGTTTCAGCTTCCCGAGGGACACTTCAAGACCGACGTGACCACCATCATCATCTATGAAAAGGGGTGGGTGCGCGTGAGTATCGACATGAGAGAATACATGGTGCAAGCACCGAGCGTGGTGACCTTCCTGCCCGAAACTATATATAAGGTATTGGAGTGCTCCGAAGATTTGGAGTACAAGATTGTCATCTATTCGAAGAACTTTACCGACAACCTCTTCCTCAACCTCGACCGTATGCACCCGTTGCGTTCGTCCATTCAGAACCATCCAGTACAGGAGGGCGGAGAGCACGTGTATGTATACAACAAGTACCTGTCGATGCTCATCGACCTCACCAATCGTAGCGGTTCGCCCTATAAGCTGGAAGCAGCCAAACACCTGACATTGGCCACCTTCTATTCCTTCTCGCTGGCCCGGCACAATGTTGCCACAGACCAAGAGACGCGCACAGGCCGTAAAGATGAGCTGTACAGTGCCTTCGTGGAGCTTGTCCGCCGCCATTTCCGCACCTGCCACGACGTAGCCTTCTATGCCGACAAACTCTGCGTGACGGTGAAGTACCTGTCGCAAGTGGTGAAGGAGAAGTCGGGCGCTCCCGCCCTGGAGTTCATTGAGCAGTACGTCATCACCGAGTGCAAGGCCCTGCTGCTCTCCACAAGGATGAGCATACAGCAGATTGCCGACGAACTGCACTTTCCCTCACAATCGGTCTTCGGCAAGTACTTCAAGCGCGTGACAGGTGTGTCGCCACGTGAGTATCGAAACAGAATGTAGGGTGGGGGAGCGCATTTTATCCGAAGAAAAGTAGTAATCTTACGGCTCCGACCGTACCCGATAGACAGTGTCGGTTGTATTAGGTATAAAGAACAAGAAAAGGTACAACTAAAACGCAACAGACAGAATGAAACACAAGAGAACGACCATGTGGCGGGTATGGGGTATAGCGATGATGCTTGCCACGGCATTGGGGGTGAGAGCACAGGGAAACATTACGCTGAAACTGACCGATGAGCCGCTGCCCAAGGCGCTGCAACTCATCGAGCAGCAGGGCAGCAAGAGCATCATCTTCTCGGTGAGCGAGACGGAGAAGCATAGGGTAAGCGCCGACCTCCACGGCATCACTCAGGCCGAGGCCATCAACCACGTATTGTGGGGCAAGCCCTTCGTGGCCAAGGAGCGGCCCGAATGCTTCGTCATACAGAGGAAGAAAGACAGGGATGCATCGCTGGGCATTGCTGGCACGGTGGTGGACGAGAAGGGCGAGCCTATCTCCAACTGTAATGTGCAGCTGTTTACCATGGATTCGGTGTATGTCAATGGGGCAACAACAGACCAAGAGGGAAGCTTCTCCATACCCCTCAAGAGAGATGAAGATTACCTCGTGCAGGTCTCTTACATCGGCTACAAGACGGCCTATAGGCAGTGCCAGGTGGGGCATGTAGGCACCATCGTGATGAATCACGACGCGATGCGGCTCAGCGAAGTCAAGGTGACAGGAATGAGGGTCGAGTCGAGGAACGAAGAGCAAGCAGACACCCTACGCACTGTTGCTGTTTCGAGAAGAAAGCAGGCTGCTGAGGTGATACCCTCGGTCAATATCATAGGTGTCTCAAACAACAGGAAGAGTCTTGCATTGGGCGCACTGGGCAACGTGGTGCGCGAGAAGGCCTATGGCCTGCAGATTGCCGGACTCAGCAATCATGTGGGTGACATGGGTGGCGGTGTGGCTATCGCAGGGCTCTCGAACACCTCTGGCGGTTCCTATTACGGCATGCAGATAAGTGGTTTGTGGAATAGAGCGTCCGAGGACTCTAAAGGTATCATGGTATGTGGCCTGTGCAATATGATAGGCGGGGACTACGATGGCGTGCAAGTTGGGGGTCTGTCCAATAAGGCCCAAGAGATGCGGGGCATACAGGTCAGTGGCTTGGGTAATATCTCGAGAGGAATGATGGGGCTTCAAGTAGCAGGGTTGGGCAACCTTTCGCGCGACATCTATGGGGTACATCTGGCTGGTCTGATGAATATCTCGCATGATGCTTATGGCTTGCAGATAGCCGGATTGGCGAATACCTCACGTGATGCCTATAGCTTGCAACTCGCAGGCTTGACAAATATTGCAGAGGATGTATGTGGTATACAGTTTGCAGGACTGGCTAATATCGCAAAAAAAGTCAATGGTGTTCAATTATCAGGTCTTGTAAATATGGCAAAAGACGTTGATGGCCTCCAATTTGCCGGATTGGTGAATGTGGCCAAGCAGGCCAAAGGCGTGCAGTTTGCCACTATCCTCAATGTGGCCGAAGAGAGCAACTTCCCCATTGGCCTGATCAACATCATCAAGGAGGGCGACAAGGGCGTGGCACTCACCTACGACATGCTGGGCAATAGCATGATGTCGTTCCGCTCGGGTGGCAAATATACCTACGGCATCTTGGGTGTGGGGTACAATACACAGATTGAAGAGCGATTGGTGGTCGAGGCAGGCTATGGCCTACAGATTCCTATATGCCAATGGCTCAACATAAACAACGAGTTCAAGGCCACTACAATGGGCTATAACTCGGGCTATATGCGCAGCAACTTCAGTTATCTGCTTGCCCCCTCGCTTACGCTATGGCGCCACTGCAACCTCTTCGCTGGCCCCAGCATCAACTACTTCATGTCCGACAGAGCCAGTGCAGCCACACTCTTGCCCAATGCTGGTCTCTGGAGAAAAGAGGGCGACCGAGGCATCGGGCAGTTGTACTTGGGTTATCAGGTCGGGGTGCAATATGTCTTTTAGTGCAAGAAATAAGGCGTATTAGCGAAAATTGGTGTATCTTCGCAGCATGATAAAGCTGATGATATTCTGCAAACACAAGACATCTGACGAGAAGCAACGCTTGTAAGCATACAATAGCACTTTTATAAATTTTTCCCTGCAATGGAGGATGCCTGTAACGGGTGTTCTCCATTGCACATCATGACGAAGTGTGCACGAAAAAAAGTGCATATTATATAGAAAAATGCACGAAAAAAAGTGCATTTCTTTTGTTTCTGTAGAGAAAACCAGTCAACTCAGTCTAGGAATAAGACTAAAACGTGTAAACCTGTTGTAGGAATTAACCTCTAAACTGACAACCTAAATCAGGAAACTACAAACACCGCTTATCAGAGCCGTCCGTTAGTTTTATTGGACGGCTCTGATTTTTGTAACGGACGGCTCCGTCAGATTTATTGCAAGGCTCTGATTTCGCATGCAAGAAGCTGTAAACGGAAAATCGCACATGCCATTCTTGAAAAAGGGCTGTCCCTTTTCTTAAAAAGGCATGTGCCTTTTTTCAGAAACGCACCTGCGTTTTTTCACGAAGGCATGTCCGTTTTTTCTCGCAGGTGCTCCAAGATTTTCTTACAGGCTCTTCACGGAATTTACAAGCCTGCACCAATTCTGTTACAAGTCTGTACCAAATCCATTACATGCATGTACCGCGAGCGGTGCATGCCAGCCCCCCTTGGCAACCCCCTGGCAGAAAGAATTGAAAATTGAAAGTTGAAAATTAAGACATATTCCATTTCGTGCTGATAAACAACATAATTCACTTTTCTTAGGGGCGAAATCCGACGCGTCAGAACCTCCCAATCCCCCTATATAGTA
>JAFQLT010000145.1 GCA_017396545.1 Bacteroidaceae bacterium
CGGTGGCATGCCCGATGCTACCCTCATTGACCATATCGAGGAGCCCTACATCAAAGCTTCGGTCATCACGACTACCGATTATATTGGCCCTATCATGACGTTGTGTCTTGGCAAGCGCGGTGAGCTGGTGAAGCAGGAGTATATCTCGGGCAATCGTGTAGAGATACATTATCTGATGCCGCTGGGTGAAATCGTGATCGACTTCTACGACAAGCTCAAGAGCATATCCAAGGGCTATGCCTCGTTTGACTACCATCCTGCAGGCTATCGCCCCTCTAAGTTGGTCAAACTTGATATCCTGCTCAATGGTGAACCCGTGGATGCGCTCTCTACCTTGACGCATATCGACAATGCCTACGACTTCGGTCGCCGCATGTGCGAGAAACTCAAGGAACTGATTCCGCGTCAGCAGTTCGATATCGCCATCCAGGCTGCCATCGGCGGCAAGATTATTGCCCGCGAAACGGTGAAGCAGGTGCGCAAGGATGTGACGGCCAAGTGCTATGGTGGTGACGTCTCGCGTAAGCGTAAACTGCTCGAGAAGCAGAAGAAGGGAAAGAAACGCATGAAGCAGATTGGCAACGTGGAGGTGCCGCAGAAGGCTTTCCTTGCTGTGTTGAAGCTCGACTGATGTGTCTGCCTGCCCCAACTTGCTATAAAAAGAAACATCCCGTCTCGAAAGGCGGGATGTTTTTATGGTATGACATACCTAATCGGATTAAGCTTTCACGGGAGCCGCTTCAAGCACGGCAACAAGATGCTTCCACCAAAGTTCTACTGTAGGGATGAGCAAACGCTCGTCGGGTGAGTGCACACCGCGCATAGTGGGGCCGAAGGAAATCATATCCAAGTGAGGATACTTCTCCAGGAAGAGACCGCACTCAAGACCGGCATGGATGGCCTTCACCTTGGGTTCCTTGCCGAAGAGTTGCTTATAGGTAGCCAGGGCAATCTGCAGAATTTCAGACTTGGCGTTGGGTTTCCAGCCGGGATAGCCCTCACCAACCTCAACCTTAGCACCGGCAAGTTCGAAGACGGCACGCACGCTGTCGGCCACGTCCTTCTTGCCCGAAGCCGATGAGCTACGCTGCGAGAGCACAATCTTCACTTCACCATCGGCCATGCGCACCGAAGCGAGGTTGCTTGACGTCTCTACTAATCCGGGCACATCGTTGCTCATGGCAAACACGCCATTGAACACACCGTGGAGGGCGCACAGGAGACGCATCATCGTGTCCTTGTCCATGGCTGTGGGACGCGGATCTACAGACTCGAGCACGAAGCGTGCCTTGGTCTCGATGGCTGCATACTCGGCCTCCACCTCGGCTGCAAAGACGTTGAAGTCGACACGCACATTCTCCTTGTCCTTCTTGGGCACAGCACAGATGGCACAGGCCTCACGGGGAATAGCGTTGTGTTTGTTGCCTCCCTCGATGTAGGCGAGGTACATGTCGTACTTTTCAGCCATAGCGAGGAGGATGCGGTTAAGCACCTTATTGGCATTGGCATGGCCCTTGTTGATGTCGTCTCCGCTATGCCCACCGAGGAGGTTATTCACAGTAACCTTGAAGAAGAAGTAATCTTCGGGAACTGTCACCTCTGTATAGGTAAAGGCAGCATCGGTACGTACACCACCGGCGCAGCCGATGAAGATTTCGCCCTCGTCCTCAGAGTCCAGGTTGAGCAGAATGTCACCGTTCATGAAACCAGCCTGCATCGCATTCGCACCGGTGAGTCCGGTCTCCTCGTCAACGGTAAATACACACTCGATGGGGCCATGCTTTATGTTCTCGTCAGTGAGCACAGCCAGTGCAGCCGCCATACCTATGCCATTGTCAGCGCCGAGGGTAGTACCATCAGCCTTGAGCCACTCGCCATCGATGACGAGGCGTATGGGGTCGGTCATAAAGTCGTGGTCAATGCCTTTGTTGCTTTCACACACCATGTCCATATGCGACTGCAGAATGATGGTCTTGCGGTTCTCCATACCTGGAGTAGCAGGCTTGGAGATGACTACATTGCCTGCCTCATCGACCTTGGTAGCCAAGCCGCGCGACTCGCCAAACTGGCGAAGCCAAGCACAGATTTTCTCCTCATGTTTCGAGGGGTGAGGGATACCGCAAATCTCTTCGAAATAGCCGAAAACGGCTTTTGGGGTCAAGTCTTTTACGTTCATTTCTGTCTTTTATTAGGATGATTAAGTATTAAATATGGTAAAAAGCGAGTTTTATTCGCACCTTTGCACTATCTTTGCATCCGCAAAAGCGAAAAGGCTTTGCAAAAATAAGAAAATGATACGTCTGTTCCTAATTTCTCTGCTAATAATTGCGGTCTGCATGGTGTTAATGAGTGTTACCATCCTCATTAAGAAGGGCGGGCGATTCCCCAATACCCATGTGTGCGGCAACAAGCACCTGCGCAAACGGGGTATCACCAGCGCACAGACCCAAGACAAGCAGGCACAGCGCGAAAACCCGATGGCTGTGAAGGAGAGCCGACGACACGAGACAAACATGAATGATTAACAAATAAGTATACACAAGCAATGAAAAGTATCAAGACCATTATCAGCACGCTTTGTGCTACAGCTGTCGTACTCGCTTTTACCCAATGTAACCAACCCGCTCAGCAGGCTTCCGTCGTAACGCAAGTGGTATGCGACAGCACTCCGGTGCTCAAAGTCGCCTATGTGGACATCGACACCCTGCTCACCAGCTACGACCTGTGGATAGAGCTCAACGAAGAGATGATACGCAAGGAGGAGAATGTGCGTGCTACACTTAATGAGAAGGCCAAGAGCTTGCAGGCCGACTATGAGGACTTTGAACGCAAACTCAACAACAACGCTTTCGTGACCCGTGAGCGTGCCGAAGCAGAGCAGAACCGCATCCTGAAGAAAAGAGAAGAACTGGAAGCCCTGCAAGAGCGTCTGACCAATGAACTGGCTATCGAAAACAACAAGAACAGCCTCCTCTTCCGCGACTCTATCAATGCCTACATCCGCGACTACAACAAGGAACACGGATACAACATCATCCTCAGTCGCATTGGTGACAACATTCTCTATATAGATTATGCGATGAACATCACACAAGATGTCATCGATGGCTTGAACGCTCGTCATGAAAAATACAAGGAAAAGAAGAAATAGAGCATACAGATAGTATATGAAAAAGGCCATTTGCGAATGGCCTTTTTTTGTTGGTCGAAGCTAATATAGAATAAAACATGTTACAAAACACCTCTTTTAGGAGCAAAATACAAAAAAATAGCATTACCTTTACGTTCGGAAAAGTGTGCATGGAGGTGGCTTTGTCTATCTTGTAGCACTTAATGAATTGTGTATTAGTAATTTGTATAACACTCTAAATATCGTAAAGTCATGAATGACAAGAAACTTATGAACAGAGCAGCGGATAATATCCGTATCTTGGCTGCATCAATGGTAGAGAAAGCAAAGTCTGGTCATCCAGGAGGTGCTATGGGCGGTGCTGACTTCATCAACGTACTGTATAGCGAGTTCCTCGAGTACGACCCCAAGAATCCCTATTGGGAGGGTCGCGACCGATTCTTCCTCGACCCCGGTCACATGTCTCCGATGCTGTATGCCCAGTTGGCGTTGGCAGGACTATTCACTATCGATGATCTCAAGCAATTCCGTCAGTGGGGAAGCTGCACACCCGGTCATCCCGAGGTGGACCTTGCGCATGGTATAGAGAACACTTCGGGTCCTCTTGGGCAGGGTCATACTTATGCTGTGGGTGCTGCTATAGCTGCCAAGTTCCTTAAGGCTCGCTTGGGTGATGTGATGGGTCAGACCATCTATGCATACATTTCGGATGGCGGTGTGCAGGAAGAGATTTCTCAGGGTGCTGGCCGTATTGCCGGTCATCTCGGGCTTGACAACCTTATCATGTTTTACGACAGCAATGATATCCAGCTTTCTACGGCCTGCCAGGAGGTTACCTGTGAGGACGTAGCCAAGAAGTATGAAGCTTGGAACTGGAAAGTCATCACCATCAATGGTAACGATGCCGATGAGATACGCGCTGCACTCATTGAGGCCAAGGCTGAGAGTGAACGTCCTACGCTGATTATCGGTAAGACCGTAATGGGTAAGGGAGCCCGCAGAGCTGATAACAGCAGCTATGAGAACTGCTGCGCTACTCATGGCGCTCCCCTTGGTGGCGACGCTTATGTCAACACCATCAAGAGCTTGGGAGGCGACCTTGATAACCCCTTCCAGATATTCCCCGAGGTGAAGGAACTCTATGCCAAGCGTGCAGCCGAGCTCGAAAAGATTGTAGCCGAGAAGTATGCCGCCAAGGCTGCATGGGCTGCGGAGAATCCGGACTTGGCAGTGAAGATGGCCGAGTGGTTTGCCGGTAAGGTGCCTGCCATAGACTGGGATGCTATCCAGCAGAAGGCTAATGACCCCACACGTAATGCCTCGGCAAACGTGCTCGGTGTGCTCGCTACTCATGTGGAGAACATGATTTGTGCCTCGGCCGACCTCTCCAACTCCGACAAGACTGACGGCTTCCTGAAGAAGACTCATTCGTTTGCTAAAGGTGATTTTAGCGGTGCTTTCTTCCAACCTGGTGTTGCTGAGCTCACTATGGCTTGCTGTTGCATAGGTATGGCGTTGCACGGAGGCGTCATTGCTGCTTGCGGCACTTTCTTTGTTTTCTCTGACTACATGAAGCCTGCTATTCGTATGGCTGCTCTCATGCAGCTTCCTGTGAAGTTTATTTGGTCGCATGATGCTTTCCGAGTAGGTGAGGACGGTCCTACTCATGAACCTGTGGAACAGGAGGCACAGATCCGTCTGATGGAGAAGTTGAAGAATCACAAGGGTGTCAATTCCATGCTTGTGCTTCGTCCTGCCGATGTGGAGGAGGCCACTGTATGTTGGCGTATGGCCATGGAAAATACGTCTACGCCTACCGGACTTATCTTCTCTCGCCAAAATGTGAACAACTTGCCCGAGGGTACGGATTACAGTCAAGCTACAAAAGGAGCCTACATTGTAGCTGGTTCGGATGCGAATCCTGATGTTATCCTTGTGGCTTCGGGCTCTGAGGTGTCTACTCTCGTGGCAGGTGCCGAGAAGCTTCGTGCCGATGGCGTGAAGGTGCGTATCGTGTCTGTGCCTTCTGAGGGGCTCTTCCGTAGCCAGAGCAAGGAGTATCAGGAGAGCATTATTCCCACAGGAGCCAAGGTCTTTGGCCTGACAGCCGGCTTGCCCGTCAATCTGCAGGGGCTCGTAGGTGACCATGGCAAGGTGTGGGGACTGGAGAGTTTCGGTTTTTCTGCTCCCTACAAGGTGCTTGACGAAAAACTGGGTTTCAATGCAGAGAATGTGTATAATCAAGTGAAGAACTTTTTGAAGTAAAATAGCCCTTTCCAAACCCTCCCTTTTCTTTAGGGAGGGGCTTTTGCCGACATCTTTGAGGGATCTTAATACAATAAAGCATTTCTCCGCGAAGATCGCATCCTCCCTCTAAAGGATGGTTAGCGGGGGCTTCATCAACTTTTAATCCTTATGAAACTGATTGGATTGGCTAGCGACCACGCTGGCTACGAATTGAAAAAAACTGTAAAGCAATGGCTCGATGCCAAGGGGTGGGATTACAAGGATTTTGGTACCTACTCTACTGATAGTTGTGATTATCCAGACTTTGCGCATCCGTTGGCTTTGGCTGTAGAGGGCGGTGAATGTTGCTCAGGCATTGCTATCTGTGGTAGTGGCGAGGGTATAGCCATGACCCTTAACAAACATCAAGGTATACGTGCTGGACTCTGTTGGATACCTGAGATTGCCCATCTTGTCCGTCAGCATAACGATGCCAATGTACTCGTTATGCCAGGCCGCTTCATCGACAAAGCCACGGCATTGGCCATTATGGATGAGTTCTTCTCAACCGATTTTGAAGGAGGGCGTCATCAGGCGCGTATCGACAAGATTCCTGTGCGCTAAGACTGTAGGCTTTTTGATGACTACCGTAGGAGATTGGGACAGCATATTGCGTCTGCGTCTTTCGGAACGTATGAGCATAGCCTCTACGATGGCTGTAGCTGTAGAAGCCATGAGTGATGAGGCTATGCTTGATACGTTGTTCCAACTTCTTTATTACGGTGATGACCCATTGCGTTGGCGTGCCGCTTGGGTGTTGGAGAAAGTGAGTGCTTCTTGTCCGTCACTTGTCGTAGGTGAACGTTGTAGATTGTTGCGGTTAGTGATGCGAATGGATCTGCCTAACAGGGTTAGGCGGCTTTTGCTCAGTATTCTGTATCATCTCCCGGACGATGAAATCTTGGACGTGCCTCTTTTTAATTTCTTGCTCGATGTAATGTGTTCTCCACAGTCATCGTCTGGCGTACAATCGCTATCCATGAAGTTGGCTTGTCGCATGAGCCGTATGGATCCCGATTTGCATCAAGAATTCCTTTGTGTGGTGCGTAATATGGAGCCAGACTATTGTTCAGCAGGTGTGAGAGCGGTGATACGCAACTGCTTGAGGCTTGGATAGCGATTGCCTTATTCTGCTGTTGTATTCTGTTGGTAGCGGAATGTCGCTTCAGTGCGTCCAGTGCCATGTTTTGCAACCTGTATATGCCAAAAGCCCTTCTGTCGTCTTGGACTGTCGTTCCTTTGTCATTCTTGTAAATCAGCCATTTGTAAAAATCCTTTAAAATATCCCGAAAAAACTTTGATGTTTGTTTGGTGGTTAAATTAAAAGTGTCTACCTTTGCATCCGCAATTGAGAGGGACACCCCTTGGGATTGCAGAAGAAAAGAGTTCTTTGAAAATAATTTCCATACAGACAAGTAGTACAAGAAGCTGTACGGTGATGTCGTCACTGTACAGGGTAAATGAACTAACCGTCAATTTACGTTTTTAGTAGAGAAGGATACATCACGA
>JAFQLT010000146.1 GCA_017396545.1 Bacteroidaceae bacterium
CGTATGCCACGACACGTATGGTACCATCAGACAAGGTGTTCCATGCCATCGTATGACTCGCCTTTGCACGCCCTGCAAGTTCGACATCAGTAAGCTCTACGCCGGCGGGAAGCTGCACATCGAGCTGGAAGGCACTATAGTTCTCGCCATTGCACAACGCTACAGGAAGGACTACGCCACCATTACCCATAAACTCGAGTTCACAGGCGTTGAGTACCGGCATTGACACCGTACGGTTCGAGTCACGGTGCACTGGAGCTTTAGACGAACTATCGGTGAGCACCAGTTGCAATACACCTACGACATCTACCATCGTAATCTGGCCATCACCGTTCAGGTCTGCAGCATTGGCGTTGAATCCTGTCTGTTCCTTCTCCAATACAGCGTTAACCGTCATCACCACGTCAATCATCGTGAAGTTGCCATCGTTGTTGACATCGCCCATCATCGCATCTCCATAGATGGTCAGTGTAGATGTATGGTCAGCACCGAGTACCTCCTTGGCACCAGCTTTCACCATACGTACATTGCGCAAGGTCACGGGATAGTTGCCATCGGCCACCGACTCGCCCACCGAGACAGTCACATTGACTACCACACCGGCATTGCCTTCAAACGCGGCATCTGTTGTAGAATAGGCCTCCACTCTCAGTGCACCGTTGGCCTGCAGCGAAGTGGCAAGCACATGCGTATTCTCGGCACGCTCGCCATTGAAGGTAATGTCATCTACAGATACACCCTCGGGCAAGTAGAGGTCAAACCGGAAGGCGCTCACCGCTGTCGTGTTGGTCATCTCGATGGGGATAGTCACCACGCTCGCTTGCGTAGCCTCCACTGCCTGTGCCTCCATCGTATAGGTGGCAAAGTAGTTCAATCCGTAAGCCTCGGTACCGCAGATGCGCCATGCTGAAGCGGTGCCGGCACCTGAGGCCCAGTAGACAATGTTGCTTCCTTTACCGGCACCGCTACCATGCCCGTTAGCATGGATACGCTTACTGCTTCGAGCAAGGCCATCGAGCGCAATATCCTTGCCGCTCAGCAAGGTTACAGCATAGGGGATGGCTGTTGCCTTATCAATAGCCATCGGCACCTGTGAAGACATAAGCTCGGCATCACCGACATACAGCCCTGTAGCCACATTCTTTATATAATATGCACACACATCGGTAGGCATACCCTCAGCCTCCAGTTCCTCCTCGGTAGCCTGTTCAAACTCCCAGCAACGGTTGAGGCTGTAGAGATCCTCGTACGTCCATTTCAACAACTCGGCGTCCTCATCGACATACATCATCATGCTCACACCATTATTAATCTCAAAGCGTTCCAGCCCACTCACGATATAGTACATGCGGCCGGCCTCCGGCATGTTGGGTACGAGACCGGCAACGGCAGATTCGAGCTGCTCGATCATAACCTGCGCCTCCTCGTAGGTTGTAACACCCGTGGCGAGGATAGATTCGGCGGCCTCAATGGCTGCAGTGTATTGAGAGAGGTCGGCAAACTGACCCACCTCTGTACCCTCTATCGGAGCAAGGGCTACTGCATCATCATAGGCCTCCTGTAGATACGCTATGGCAGGAATGGGGTCGCTCCAAGTAACATCGAATGTCACAGAGTTTACGCCCTCATTGTTAGTAAAGGCAAAGGCACAAGCCACAAAGTTTTTATCCTGAACAATAGTTGCTGTATTGCCAGAAATAGCCAAAGAGTCGATGGCAATAGCTACATCATAGCGGTCGTAGAGAGTAAGACCTTCGAACGCGCAAGCCTTATCGGCAGTCAAGGTGATGGTGTTGGCTGCCTCAAAATGGAAGAGTTCTGATTTGAACTCGCCAGCCTCAACCAACACAGACAAAGGAAGTGCGGGCATCTCGCAGATATACCATGAAGAAGCACCAGCACCAGCGATATCACCCAACCAAGCTATAATACCAGAGCTTATACCATAAATACCACCGAAACGACCCTGACTCGAGCTCGAGTATCCGTTGTTGTGATCACCAGCATGCATATAACACTCATCAGAATCATTATAATAAGACCCGCTGGTCATGATATTCCATTGGCCACGACCGAGGCTCTTGAGCATCACGGTATCGGTCGGTTCTTCTACCAATCGGAAAGTAACATCATCCTCATAGTCTACATAGCATCCTGTCGCTACATGCTTCATATAGTAGCAGTAGTAAGGGACAGAGATAGGCTCATTAGACTCATAGATACCCTCTTCCACTATTTCGATATACTGCTCACCGCCATCAGACAATACGGGTTCGAAGACAAACTCCTGTTGCTGGCTGCCGGCAGCGACATTTTCCCACCAAAGGGTGGTAGTGGTATCGGTAACATGCACTGTCATCGCCTTCTCTACACGCTGCTTCTCAAAGAAACCGGGGAGAGCCGATACGATGCGGTATGCCTTGCCGGCCTCGGGGAGGCGGATAGCCTTGTCCTCATCGACCTCAAAATCCAAGACAGCCTGACGAAGCTCTATGTTCATAGCCCTACACTCATCCTCCGTAGGGTAACCAGCCAGGAGAGCCTCAGCCTTAGCGATAGCATCAGTCAGATAGCTGAAGTCTTTCACATAATAACCCACCTCGGGATATGAATAGGCATTGTAAGCCTGAGCCTGAGCAACCAAAGCCTCCAAAGCCGCACACTCGGGCCTGGGAGTATCGATAATCATCTCACCGGGGAAGGTGTGACGCTGACCACCTGTTTGTACGCCCGCATTATTCACTTGACCGCGAGATACCATCTTAAAGCTGAATGCATCATAACCTCCATTGGGCAATGTTACCTCTAAATAGTGATACTCGTTGTTCACCTTTCCACTCCAATCAGAATGGAAGAATGTATTTACATCACCGTCTACAAGAGCAGGAATACCAGTACCCTCCGGACCTTCAGAACCGGGATTGAGAGTGATATGGTCTGCATTAGATGTAATATTTTCCGCTGTCAATTCAATTTCCGCACCTGTTTTATCATAGAATACCAACTCTGACAGACAGAAGAAGTGCTGACCTGCTGCCGCATTCTTCACCGTTATACGGAATTTTTCTATCAGGCCCTGGAAACAATATAGAGGAGAAGCAAACTCTACCAATTTTTCAGAAGTCACAACGGAGCCATCTACAGGTTTACAATTAGTACCCTGTACTATGTAAGTAACATCACTACTAGGTTTGAACTCTATCGGCATCTGGGTATATTCCAAAGCGATGGGGTTGTTCCTTACATTCTCAATGGTTTCATACACGCGTGCAATATAGGGATAGAGCCTGTTGGGATTAACGGTTCTCTCCTCGAAATCCAGTTCAGCGTCCTCTTCATAGACGACCATCGTATCCAAAAGTTCCACCTGTAGTTCCCTCAACATTGCTATCTGTGCTCCCGAATAGCCACCTGGCACGCCTTCGATTGACTTTGCTTCCTGAATGAAAGCCTCCAAAGCGTCCTTTGCAATTGTAACCGAGTCGTACTTCACATCACCGGTTGCCCAGATGAGTTCTTTGCGCAGTGCAGTCAGTTCGGCACGGTTCATCGCCACAGCCTCATAAGCAGCCTCAGCCTCTGCAAGAACAGCTTTCAAGGCTTCAAGATTGGCTTCAGCATATTCACTCCATTCTCCCTCAGTTACCACACGAGCATCATCGATGTTCTTCGCCAAGTTCTTGTAGTCGGTCTCCGACTTGCGTGCCAAGCCCATAACCCAGAAGAGGTTCTCATTGTCGTTCCACAGGGTGGCGGCAGTGGTATTTGTCGCATTGGCCTCAGCGATAACCGCACTGAGGAGGTTCAAGGTATCCACATTCATCTTCACGCTGCGTAACGTGTCGGCAATGGCCACAGCCTTGACCATATCAATCTCGGCCATGGCATCGAGAGCCTCAGCCTTGCTCATGTTACCGAAGTAGTAGAGCGTAGCGTTGTCCCACACCACATAGTTGGCGTTGGTGCTGTCCACCTTGATACCTACTTCGAGTATGCCATTGGTCACCGTGGTGGCTACATTGAACTTCGAACTGTGTGCCCACTTCTGTCCCGAGCCTCCATAGTCGGGATTATCGGTAGCCACAGGTATCGCATCGGCATTGGCATAGAGCGACACACCATAGATAGAGTCGCGATTGCTCCAATACTCAAACACATAGGGAGACATGCTGATTACTCGTCTGGTACCTTGCTTGGAAGCACCCACGTATGCACCGAACACATAGGTACCGTTGGGGAGATCCTTCATTCGCTGCATGGTAGTACTGTTATCCAAAGGCGTATTGGAATTGGCGTGCCATGCCTCCAATACGCCTTGGTTCATACCATGAAAGCCAACCTGAGTCGCAGGCCTCTTCGTTTGCGTACTCAACACTTGCCCACCACTCAGGCTCCAATACTTGCGTCCTTGCTCCATATCTGCATTGCGCAGATACTTTGCCGTCACGTCTTGCCCTTGGGCAAAGGATGTAGCAGCTACACACGTAGCTGCCAATCCCAAACACAACGTTCTAAAAAATTGTTTCATAATTGAAAAACTTTAGTTAATAAATAGAAATAGTAGCTCTCTCCATTGCCTATAAGTCCTTCAAATTCGGCGATTTATATACCTCTATATATAAGAAAAGCGCGAGGACCTGTACCTGTTACCCGTCTCACGTTCTAAAGGTCTTCGCATTACCCGATTGTTAGAAACGAGCAACGCAGACCCCACGCCGATATGTACATATACAACCAAGTTGACATACCTACTGCCGTTGCAGTATGATATAACAACTGGATACAAATTACATATCCCGTGGCATCTACTGTTGCTTTGTTTTTTAACAATCGTTTGAAGTTGCGAAGTTCTTAGAACGTAAAAACCAAAGCGCCAAGTAAACGCCTTTCCAAAATGTCACCCCACCCTACCACCACGATCCATACAACTGAACCAAGGTATCGGCATGAGAATGCGACAAAGGTAGTGCAAGGTGAGCGAAAAAACAAGTTTCAACGAGAGAATGTAATGGAAAAGTTTACTTTTCTATCACTGGACGAGACAGGAATTCAACAAAAGCGAACTAATTTTGCATTTTCAAACTGCAGTCTACCGACAAGCACGGATTAAATATAGTACAAAGCAAACGACATCACAAGAGACCCAAGGGAAGAGGAAGCAAAGACAGGAAAAGAGCAGTGGGGCGCGCCAGAAGTATCTGACGCGCCCCACTCATAAGTATATACAGCTACATTACTGACGCCTACCGCCAGAGTAGACGATATTCAACGCCCACGCCTCACGCAATGCCATCTTAACATCGGTAACGATACCCATCTGGGTGTCCTCATCGATTTTCATCGACACACGCATGAACGGTTTGTCACGCTCGGCCATAGCCTCACGCTCCTGATAGATGTACTCACCGATAGCGTCTACGCTTGCAAAGTCGTCATTGAGCTGAATCTGAGAAGCCGTACCCATCTTTGCACGGAACTCTTTCGTAGGCTTACCGATGTACACATAGGTAATGAGCGACTTCTTCTCCAACTTCTCAATTTCGGTACCCTTCGGAGTATTGAACTCCACTTTCAGTGTCACCTCACGCATAGAGGTTACCATCATGAAGAAGAACAGGATACTGAAGATCAAGTCAGGAAGTGACGAGGTATTCAGTTCAGGAACTTCCTTGCTGCCATTCTTATTAAATTTTCCCATGATTAGTTTCCTCCATACTTTTTAGGCTCAGCCTCTGAAATCTTCAACGGATATACACCTCTTACAGCCAAAGCCTCATCAGACTCCGGGTCAAGATGTCTGTAGTATCTACCAAACTTCTCCCGTGCTAACTCATCGCGCAGCTCATTATAAGCTGCCATCAACTCGTTCTGTATCTGGAAGTATACCTCATAGCTCGTGCTACGGTCGGTCTGCACCGAGATGATATGATTCTTGGTCACAGGATATGCACCCAAAAGGGGCAGAGGGGGATCCGCAGGATGGAACTCGGGCATATTGGCCTTGTTCTCGGGATTGGCGATGAACTCCTTGGCTACAGCGCGCAAGTCCTCAGGCTTCACATCCTGTACAGTAACTCTTTTCGACTCGTCACCGTAGTAGTACATGATCTGGTTGTTCATGTTAACAGAAACGACCAATACATTCCTACCCTTCACCTTGACATCCTCTTCCAGCTGGTTAGGATCGGGGGGAGGCGGCAGACGGCGCACCAAACCGGTATCCGTATCCATTGAAGTGGTAATCAAGAAGAAGATCAACAGGATGAACGAGATGTCGGCCAATGAGCTACCATTCAATCCAGGAACTTTTCTTTTCTTTCTTGCCATAATTAAAATCTCCTATAAATTATGACTTACTTCTTGAAAATTCCTGTCAAGC
>JAFQLT010000001.1 GCA_017396545.1 Bacteroidaceae bacterium
CAAAATCTAATTTATCTTCATTCACGCTCGTCAAAGGAGCAAATTCCGCGTCTCTTTTTCGGGGCGTTAAAGCCATTTTTCCCTTCTCCTTGCATGTCACACGACATGAGACCTACATGCTCAGAAAACAGCTAATTTCACCCCATCTGTGAAACACAATGTTTCACGCCAGCAGATTAAGCAAAATGAGAGTTCAGCTTCGTCTGAACTCCAGTTCAAACAAAGCTGAACTTCAATTCAGACAGAGCTGAACTCCAATTCAGACAAAGCTGGATTCTTGTTTGAGTGCAAAGAAATACTGGGAACTATTTCTTTCCGAACACCGAGATATTGATGTAGCGCGAAGGGTTTGCCTTCACATCTTCGATAAGAGCATTGGCATTGGTGCACACCCCGTTGAGATTGTTGTAGAAAGCCGTATCGCTAAGCAGTCGGCCCACACTGCTGCGGTCACTCGTGAGTGCCGCCGACAGGCTCTGCAAGTTGGCCACGGTGCTATCGACACGAGCCATTGTCTGTGCATAATCAACAGTAGCCAAGTCGGCAGTAATCTTATTCATGTTACCAGCAGTACCCTGCAAATCGGCCATCAGTCGAGGCAGTTCGTTATGGAAGAGGCGGTTCAGCTCATCAGCCGTACGGTCGAGCTTGCTGCTGATGCTCTCCACATTGCTCAACGAACTATCCACGGCCGGATTGGTAACCAAGACCGTCAGTGCCACGATGAGACTATCCACCTTAGGCACAAGAGCATTGATTTGTGGCAGCATCACATGCTCTATCTGCCCCGTAAGCCCATTGGCTACGCCACTGGGAATCGTATCTCCATCGGCATAGCATTCCACTGCTTGAGCCAGCTTGAGCTCTATACTTACACCGCCAAGTAAGGAGTTGACGAGCAGAGCACGACTGCCCTTCGGTATACGTAGCGACTCATTCACACGTAAAGCCAGCACAATACGGTCCGGACAAGCATAATCGTATACCACACGGTTCACCGTACCCACTTGGAACCCATTGGCCATGACCTGACCACCGGCGGCCACCCCACCAGCATTGCCCACTACAGTATAATAGGTATTGTCATGCGAAAACACATTGCTCCCCTTCAGGAAGTTTACACCGACATAGAGCAAAACGATGCTTACAAGAAATGCAACACTAATTTTTATTTCCTTGCTAATACGCTTCATAATGATAACCTACCTGATATAATTAATGATTATTCTGCCGGAACAGTGCAATAGCTTGCTGCGTATCCACCCGCTTCCCTTTAACAAAGGCAACGATGAAAGCATCTCTGAACTTCTCATTCACCTTTCTTTTCGTCCGCAGTATCTCATTGTAGTTGACCGACTCACCGTACGTATACTTATACAGCCCATTGTCATAATAATAGGAAACAGGGCTGAGCCCTTTGAGTGCCACATCCCCATTAGACAGCTTCCTCGATGAAGAGAGAAACTGCACCTTGAACACCGGGACCTCCTTTTCGGAAGCGACATGCACTACAGGCTTCACCTTATCATCCCCTCTACCATCCTCTTTTTGAGAGACTTCCGACAAAGAAGACCTTTCTGTTGACAGTCCATCACTATCGCTCAACTTCATCAAATCGGCATAATACCTGTCAAAAGCCTTGCTGATGCAATTGCTCAAGCGTTTCTGCGCCGTAGCCGAAGCCAAATACCTGGCCTCCTCAGCATTACTGATATACCCCAACTCTACCAGGATACTGGGCATCGAAGTGGCATTCAACACAAGGAAGCCAGCCTGACGAACACCACGGTCATGACGGTTGGCATCGTTCGCAAAGTTCTCCTGCACATATTGGGCTATATGTATGCTCTCCTTTACGAACTCACTCTGCATATACTCGAAAATGATATAACTCTCAGGCGAATTGGGATTGAAATCAGCATACGTCTTCTCATGATTCTCCTCCAAGAGAATCACCCCATTCTCCCGCTTGGCGATTTCAAGATTACGCTCGGTACGCGCCTCCTCCACACCTAAAGTATAGGTCTCGGCCCCCTTGGCCGATCGGTTCTTGGCCGCATTCACATGGATAGAGATAAATAGGTCGGCATCCGCCTCGTTTGCCATACGAGCACGGTCACTGAGCCCCACAAACTTGTCTGTCTTGCGTGTATACAGCACCTTCACCTCCGGATGCTTCTGCGTGATACTCTCGCCTACCATGAGCGCAACCTTCAGCGTGATGTCCTTCTCACGGATCTTTCTGTCAGCACTGAGCGCACCGGGATCCTTTCCTCCGTGACCGGCATCAATCACCACAGTATACTCTTTAGCATCGGCCGCTACCGACACCAAGAACAAACAGAGAGAGAAAAAAAGACGCTTCTTCATAAAGATTATCCATAAAAAGGCTGCTCCGGCTTAAGGTCGGAGCAGCCTTCAAAGTTCTTATGCTTCAACTGTTACTTGAATGGGAGATACCAACACGCATCATCTAGCAATTTGCTGTACAATACCTCATCTTTCTCCTCGCCTCTATTGGCTACCCTTTTGGCTAGGAAGTCTAAGTAGTTTCCATCTCCCCATTCCTCGCGACGCTTGGCAAAGCGGACGAGGTCACCGAATCGGTTACCCTCCAACGTGCTCTCCAATGCCAGCTCATCGATAATCAGTTCATCAATATACTCAATGACATCATAGAGATACTGTTCGTCTTCTTCAGAGACACTCCTACCCAATCGTTCAGCAATCACATTAGGTTTCAGCACATAGTGCACCGTGTCATAAGCCACATCGCCCGCACCTCTTCCGTGAATTCCAATGTATGATTTCTTCAAGTCGTCATGGAACCTCACGAAGCGAGTCCACACCTCAGTGCTATCAGGGAAGAACACCTTAAATGCATCCTTAAGAAGATAGAATGAATTGACAGCATTCACACGAGCGACTGAATCATTCCCCGCTTCCAATTGTTTTCTTGCCAAGGCATTCATTGCTTCAGCCCAACGTAAGCAAGCAATAGGATAACGCTGAATGACAATTTGTCCGGCACTATGCTTTACGTATGTATCATACTCTTGGGGGAGTCCTGTCATCTCGTCCTTTATATTGGTCTTTCCTACATATGCATACTTACGCATATCGCCCATTTTAACACTATCAACCTTTATGCTTATATCTTTCCCTGTACCTGACACGTTAAAGACCTTTTGATCTTTACATAATTTTTCGTAGGCATGAGATGTTTTTAGCATAGGAGGCATCTCTTCCTCTCCATTGCTACCCTTATGGAATAGCGAAGACACCTCTGAAACGACTCCACTGGAAGAAGATGTTTCCATAGGGATGCCTGCAATAAACTCTTTCGTCTGATTCAAGGTAATTGAGGGAATGGGATCCATATCTTCAAAATGAATACCATTCCATTTACCAAAGGCTCCACTGAACTCAAAATACCCAGGTTCTGTCTCTGTTATATCATTTTCCGCATCCGTTTTTGTCAGCTCATACTTCTCATTATGCATGAAGTAGTCCTCGTAGAGTTCCACAGCCTTCTCATATTCTCCGCTCCACAGATACAATTCAGCGAGTACCAAGCGCATATTGGGATACGAGCCTGTGGTAGACACAAAGCTTGGCATATTCACATCCAAGTAAGGGAGCATTTGGGGAGCGAGGTCAGCAGTGATATATTCAATACTTTTCTTACCTTCAGCCTTAACCCTCTGCACATCTGCTTCACTTATCACCGGATAGGTATAGTAGTATACATCACCGTAGTTGATTGCCAGCTGCAGATAAGTCCATGCCCGGATACTTATCAAGGCAGCATACTCATCCATCATCACATACTCATTGTGAAGCTTTATAGAGATGTCCATATTCTCCAGTGCGTAGTTACAGTTGTTGATGATGTTATAGTAGTCTCTTACATTGAGATACTCATTAGCCTCACCAAAATTGAAGTTTGCCAGATTACGCAGCGACGCTTTGGCATTCACCTCATCTATCTGAGCGATATCGCCACGCAGTTCACCCAAGATCACATAGCGGTCTGCCACCTTACGCATGAGGTGCAATACGCCTAAAGTTGTATAAGCCGAATCCGCAGTAGAATTGATTTCATGGTCATAAACCACTCTGTTGGATGGAATGTCGAACATGTCTTCGCATGAGGTTGTCACCCCCAATGTGAGAACAGCGAGCAATACCGTTATAAACAATCTGCTTTTCATTGTCTTTATCATATTATTAGTTTTTCATTAGAGGTTAATCTTCACACCGAGATGGAAACTACGGCTCTGTCCGAGCAATCCGTTATCAATGCCCTGATACAGCACATTATTGCTGAACGAGAACTCAGGGTCACTACCCAGATACTTGGAGAAGGTCAACAGATTAGTACCTGCACACCACACCGTGAGTCCCTGCAACCATGATGCCGACACCGGCACCTTGTACGAAAGGGTCACATCCTTCAGACGGATGTATGAGCCATCCTCGATCCAACGGTCAGAGAAACGGTTATTGCCCAATGGGTCACCATATGTTGCACGTGGGATGTTAGTCTTGTGCCCCTCGACCTGCCAACGGTTAGTCATAGCCGCAGTCTGGTTGTAGAAGTTGCTTCCACTCTCAAGCAGAGCACGCTGATAGTTGTATACATCATTACCCCATGAATAGTTGAATGTTGCACTCAGAGAGAAATTCTTAAATATCAAGTTGCTACTGAAATTACCATACAAATCAGGATTGGGATTTCCGAGAATCACGCGGTCATCCTCATTGATCATACCATCCTCATTCTGGTCTACGAAACGCATATCGCCAGCTTCAAACGGTGTAGGTTCACCGGTAACAGCATGGTTAGTATACAATTTCCAGTCATTTTTCTCTGCATCCCACGCTTCTTTGGTCGAAGCAAATACGCCATCGGTTTCATATCCGAAGAATACTCCAGCAGCATGTCCCTCGGCTGTAAGTATGGTTCCATCGTATATATCTGTCGTGTATCCACGCAACACACCGTCCTTTTTGCTATCAAACGTTGTTTCATCGGGAAGTTGGTTCACCACATTCTTATAGTGTCCTACACTTGCGCCCAATTCCCATTTCCAGTTCTTGGTATTGATGGCTCTAACATTGGCTGATGCATAGAATCCGGTATTCTGCAACACACCTCCATTAGACCAAGCATATTCCAGACCAGCCAATGGATCAAGCTTCTTCAATGTCAACAAGTTGTTCGTCACATTATTAAAGAAGTTTCCAGTCAAGCGCAGACGGTTATTGAAAGCTTGCAAGTCAACCCCAACGTTCATGCGGCGAGTGGTTTCCCATTGGATAGACTGGTTCTCAATGTTACCGATGATGAGTCCCATATTCTTGTCCTTGTACTGTACGTTCTGATGGTAGCAGAAGGCCGCGCTATTGCTAATCTGGTCATTACCCGACCAATCAAGACCAGCTGTCAGCTTCAGGTAATTGATAAAGTCCACGTTGAAGAACGACTCTGACGAAACCAACCAACCAGCTTGCAGCGAGGGGAATACTCCCCAGCTAACGCCACCCAGCTTGAAGCCTTCATTAGTATCACGACCAAAACGCGAAGAGGTTTCAGTAGCCACTCCACCTTGCAAATAGTACTTGCCACGGAAGTTGTAATCTACATGTGCGTAATAGCTCATATTGCGCCATACATCATAAGCGCCATCGGTCTTTGTATACTTAAAGTCGGAGCTCACGTTAGGCAGTTTGTCGTTACCCGTATTATGACATGAAGCCAAGTTTGAGTCGTATGCAAAGTTTGAGAAGCGGAATCCGCCGATAGCGTGGAAGCTATGACTGCCCAACTTCTTTTTCCAAGTGACGCGCGTATCATTATATATCGCTTCCTCTTTAGAGAAGAACGAGCGCACCTCGTTTTCGGAATATCCAAGCCCGCTGATATAGAAGTTGGGCGTACCCGTCATCGGGCGGAAATACTTCTCGCTCGTGCGGTGCAGCGTGTAGTTAAAGAGCGTAGAGATGGTCCAATCCTTTCCTAAGGTCAGTTCAGGAGCCATGGTCACATCAAACACCGTATATTCTTGGTTATTCTTGTTGTTACCATTACCATACTCAAAAATCGCCAACGGATTGGCCAAACTGTTGTTTGTACCTGGAACAAAATCATCAGCACCGGCCAATGCCTCCGTCAACTGTCCACTATTGTTGTGTGCATACGGAGAGAGGAAAGGCGCCTTGATAAGCGACAAGAAACCGGGTGACACCACAGGTCCTGCGCTCAGATCCGCCTGGATACCATCATCACGCAAGTCGCGTGCTATACGGCTATACGCAATATCAAATCGGGTCTTCAAGTTCTTGGCCAGGATTACATCCGTATTGAAACGGATATTCAGACGATTGAAGTCGTTGCTTTTGATCGTGCTGGCACCATCCGCAAAACCGAGCGAGAAGTTATACATAGCGGCATCGTCACCACCCTGCACATTCACACGGTAATTCTGTGCCCATGCATTCTGATACACATAGTCGGCCCAGTCCGTATTGTTGTCATGATACCACTTGTAGTTATACTTACTCTTGTCGGTAGACAGGAAAGGCAGAGACTCTATACTCGAAGAAGTCATTCCATAGCTGCTCAGCAGCTCATTCGCGTAGCGGCGATACTGGTTTTCATTCATCATTTGCGGCAAGCGCGGACGCATTGTAAAACTGCCGAATGCCTGTGCATCAATACGTGTAGCCATACTATGTCCTCTCTTGGTATCAATGAGGATTACACCGTTGGCTCCCTTTGCCCCATAGATTGAGGTAGCATTGTTGAGTACAGTAATCTTCTCAATATCGTTGACATCGATGGCAGCCAACGTATTGTTATACATGCCATCATGCAGCGCTGCATAGCTATCTTGCAGGTCCTGCACTACACCGTCAAGCACGATGAGCGGCTGCGCCGAGGTATTGATAGTGTTGATACCCTGCATCATCATTACAGCACCTATTCCCACCGTACCGGAGCGAGTAATGGTACGTACCTGTGCTCCAAGCTGCTTCTGTAGTTCGGTCTCCAAGGTCGTAGACTTGGCCATATCTATAGTCATTTCCCCTATCGAAGAAACATCAAAGCCATTCTTCACATACGAGCTGAAGGCTTCATCGTATAGAGCCACTTCAATATGTTCGTCCTTCCGAGCCTTGATGATTACACTTTCATAGCCTGGGGTAGAAACAAACAGCGACGCGACATGCTTGGGCACCTTGACATTGAAAATACCATCAGCTTTAGTCATTGCTGTAAAACGATTGTTGTTGAGCGCTTCAACACGTACACCTGGAATGGGAGCATTGGTAACGGCATCCACTACCATACCTACAATCTCCACCAGTTCCTCTTGCTGGTCAGCAGTAACCTTTTCCGCTTTATCTTGAGCATATCCTGTAGTATTCCCCATGGCAAGCAGAGCAAGAAGCATGAATACCGCCAAACGGGTCTGCATATATTTATTGTATGTTTTCATTGTCTTATCTTATTTGCATTATCAGATCAATTATTTTCCTCGGGGGTCCTGATTGGTTCGAAGATTACTTGGTCAATACGGTAGTTATTATCATACTTCCAATCGCTTTTGTCAGTCATATAACCATCCAGGGGGTTCTTTCTATTGCCAAATTCAATCGCAGTCTGTATTCTCAGATAAGTTTCAGGGGATGAACCAGTCAACTCCTCGCAATTATGCTCACAAACAGGAATGTAAACTTTTTCAGCCAACACCATCGTATCAATGACCCCTTTCAATACTTTGGAACTGTCTGAAATGAATGTCTCATTCAGTTTTATCAATAAGTCCGGGGTTTGTATAGCTACATCGAACTTGTTAGGCTTGAGGAACGTGGTATCCGAAGGATTGATCAACTGGGGAGGAAGCAATACTATTTTAATCGTATAATACGCAGAAAGCACGTTGGGAACATAGAACTTAAATTCAGGCTTAGTTCTACCTGATGTCTGAAATACGCCCACAGCATGGTTAGAAAGCGAATCATATAAGAGACTATCCCGATGAATTCCTACATATGATTTATTTGCGTCCGTAAAAGTTGTAATCTCATCATTATTCGACAAACTTTCCCCTTCTATACGTATGGTATCGTACCCCCATGTGAATGGCTTATAGTTCACTGCATCTACAATAACAAGCCTTCCGTTATACAGATCCACCTCTTTCACCTTACCGTCTTCCAGTTTCTTGGCATCTTCGTCCTTGAAGGTCAATCTCTTCCACCAATGGTTGGACTTGAGCTCAGTGCTGTTTCCGTCAAAGAAATCCTTGTTCAAATTATTACTGAACACCAGATTCCGGCACATCAACTCATGGGCAATCGAATCTATTGCCTCTTCTTTGCTCTGTCCCGACTTAAAGTCGTCAGCATATTGGTAATACTTCTTTACGGTATCTGTCATCTCCCCCCAAGCACGATCAGTCAAGGCATACATGGTATAGGAGCTATCCACTTCATCCAAATATCCAATTTCGTGGAACCATCGGCAAGATACATCAAATACCGAGTCGAGCCAGGTCTGCGTGTTATTGACGATGGGTCCCTCGATGCTTTTGCCAGGGTTAAACACCTCTTCATAATCCTTCGACAAGAACTTCCAAAGTTCGCTTACTTCAGGTTCATCAGCCAGCTGTTCCCAAATGGTCGGCATGAATTCGAGGTATCCGTCCACCTTGTGCAACATTCCGTTTTTGGTAAGGATATTTGTAGAAACAAAATTCTTATCCTGGATAGTATACCCAGCCGAATTGCCCAAGAGGTAATAGGACTTTTTGTTGAGCATTTCTATATTGTTCTCCTTCACCTTTTCACGTATGCCATTCACTTGGATGTTCACGTTGGATATATGGTTCTCTACAATTCTTTTCTTCCAGCGCTCTATATCTTCCTTAGACGGATTCTGGAGTTTAGACTTGTCATCAATCAATTGTGAACCATTCTTCGGTGCCCACACCGTGTAGACACGGTCTGTCATGAGTAGGGAATCACACCCTGTTACTTTCAGGATTTGCGCAAACTCACTCAACGTAGAATCGCTCTTAATCTCCTGCCACAGATTATTATCGGTTATCTTGATGGAGTCACCCGTGATGGGCATCTCCGCCTGATAATGCTCTTCCCACACATCAGTACATGCCGACATGCCCCATGCAAGAGAGCAGATTGCCAATATGCTATTTATAGATTTACTTTTCATATCTTATTGTCGTTCTTTAGTTATTGTGAGACATTATTTACGTTTATCTGATTCTGGGATTCCCTCATTATTCAAGTAAGTCAAAGGTACAATCTCAAAATAGTCATGCATGAACTCACCGTCCGTCTTACTGTCTACACTCTTGAAACGGAGCCAATGTGTACCATCGCTAAGATACTTGGTTGCAATCACTTTACGCAAGATGATAGGAACCTCACGTGCAGAAGGAGCATTATAAAATGTTGAACCCATCATTGTATTAGGAGCTTTCAGGAATCCTCTGTTCTTCATGTCCTTATCATTTGCTGCAATCTGCTCAGCATCTCCATTCAATTCCTCTACATCCTTTGCATTATCATTATTCGTCTTGTTGTCATACTTCCAATTGATTTCAGGATCCTGACCACCCATTGTCACGTCCACCGGCAGACCAGTAACCTCACCATCCAAATATACCAATGCCCTGCAACGAACATTATTTGTTGTGTAGCCCATACGGATTTCATACGTTCCGGCAGGTACCGGCGGCAAGCGATACTCAAAGTCGAAATGACCGTAAGCAATCATCTCATCGCCTTGATAATTGTGCCACTCGTGGTGAGGTGACAGGTAGAGCAATCGTGTCACATCCGAGTTCGACTTGAAATTCTTGCAATAGTCGTGAGGAATAACAGTCTCAGCCTGCTCGGTCGACGTTCTACCTATTTTAAGACGTACATTGTTGTTCGTCAACTCTGAGAACAATGACGAAGCATCGAATCGCATAATACAGTTGAGCACGGAACTCTTCATGATTTCCTCATTGTAGACGAGGACATCCTCGATAACCTGTATGGCACCATTTGCGGCCAATGGATTGAAATCATCGAGATTTGCAGGATTAGTTACCAAGATATTCTGACCGGCATTATCGGGAGCATAGTTCAAGTAGATTTTACTCTTTTCCGCATCTACCTTAGAGCTCAGCGGCTTCGTTACCTTCAGCATACGGTTGTTCATGGTTGCATAATACTCCGTACGGTCTGCATCACTACGGAAATCCTTTTCCGACTGGTAGGTCTTTCCGTTTCCATTAACCGTGATGTTATGGCACACCAAGTTTGCGTAAGAAACCTCACGATCCAAAATATGATAACCCACAAACTGATTCACAGGATGACGCGGATCTGTATAATCTGTTATGCTATGGTCAATCTCAATAGGGTTCCATGCGTTTTCATCTTCATCATAAGTCCAAGCAGGGGTTCCGTGAGGATACCACTCCTTACATTTAGCCTCCAATTGGGCAAAATCATCAATTCCTTTCTGCTTGAGCACATTGTCCGGTGTTACAAAAATCGTAAACTTATACAATTTGGTTGCCGGATAATAGGCCAACTGGTCACGGAATCCTGCAGTCTGAGTATTCCCGAGCTTGTAGTCCTTATCCTCTTCAAGATGAAGCTTCTCTACATATCCCGTTTTTTCCAAAGCTGTGGCAAAGATTCCGAAGTTCTCATATTTAACCAATTGGTCAGACACGAGTTCTGTAGAAGGATTTATCACGGCATCTACCATGAACACCACGCCATTGACCACCTCTTCCTCATCGCCCAACACCATGGCATTGCTATTGACAAGCGGTACACCCGCCTCCTTGCCATCGCTACCATCGGTGATGTCAAGTGTTAGTTTTCGCCCATTCATATTATTCTCGGGCAACTCATTTCCGTTAAGGTCTACCTTAAACAGTTTGACGGGCAAGATATGGTTGCGTGCAATATCCCAACAGTTCTCTATAGATAAGGCATCCAAACTGGCAGACTCAATCCCTACCGGCTCTCCCTTATAGTTAGGATTAGCCGCAATCGAGTCCTGATAATCCAGATAAAGTTGGTGCTGCTCCTTCAGATAAGCATCTATGGCCGTATTGGTAGGAGCAAAGCAGGTGTACTCACCATAGGCCTTCATCAGTCCGAGAACCTCACCACGAGTCAATATCTCCACAAACTGGCTGCACTCCGGGGTAGCCTGCAGATAGGTTGCCACTGTGTTTCCCACAAAAGTGTATCGTGCACCTTCATCAATCTGTTCCTGACAGCCACACAGCACCATCAATGACACACAGCCAAGCGATGTCAGTTTCTTATATATCTTATTCATTGTCTCTGCGTATTTCATAAATTAATTCTTTTGAACATCATCTACGGTTTCATAAGCCTTATTCTGTATCAGTCCAGAATGGATATTTATCTCACGCTCAGCAATAGGAAGGAAGAGATGGTCTATAGTAGACATTCGTGCCTTGTACTGAGAGGCGTTTCCTGCACTCGCATACTTGTTATCAATCATCTCCTGGAATTCCGGAGTCTCTACATTAGCCTCCCTGAGCACTACGCGTACGATGTCGTACCATCGTTTAGCCTCGAATGCCAATTCGCGCTGACGTTCATCAAGTACATCCGCCATGTCACCGTTAGCCAGCACAGTTTCCGCATACTTAACGCCAGTGACCATAGGTCCTACAGTAGTTCCATCCGCATCTTTGTAACGCAACTGCGAGCGATTGTATACGGCCCACAAGATTTCCTTTACCTCCTCAGGGTTGGCTCCCTTTGCTGCCAATGCCTCGGCTTTCATCAGCATGACATCGCAAATACGATAAACAATCCAATTGACCTGGTATTCGGAAATATATCTGCCACCGTCATTGGTAGTCTTGGAGTATAGATACTTTATGGTACCAAAACCATTGTTACCTTTTCCCTCAGTTATCTGATTGCTATACTTGATGATATTCTTTTTATCCGAAGCATCATCGTCAGACTGAGGCTCATATATATAGTATACCTTACGATAATCGGTAGGCTGATACAACGTCTGGGTCAGATGACTTGGTGCCGAGAACAATCCATACTGAAAGTCTACCGGATCATCATCTTTCTTCGGATAGCCATAGAAGAGGGGAACTTCGCGATTACCATTGTTTTTTTCGGAAGTATGCTGCAACTCAAAGATACTCTCTATCGGGTTGTTGCATCCATTCGCCCCTCCCCCGAAAGACATCGTATAGGGAAGGAATGGGAAACGTGATGACTCTCCGAAGTCATAAATAAAACTTTTGGTAGGCATATAGGCAATAGGGAATGTCTTGTGCAGCTCTACAATCCGTATCTTCTCATCCTCGATATACTTTTGAGCATACTTCATTCGATCAGTAAGTATCTTATCGCAATAGCTGATACACTCATCATAGCACTGTATTCCCTTGCTGTCATCCCCCTTGGACTCATATTCCAGGAATGCCCCTTTCCACAGATAGGCATCGGCAATCATCGCCCGTACAGCATCCTTGGTGATACGTCCTATATTCTTGTTATTGCCATTGTTTATAATGGTATAGCCACCGGTCTCGAATACCAGTTCCTCAGCCCGTTTAAGGTCGGCAAGACACGAGTCGAGCGCAACGATTGGCGGCACCTGCAACTGGTATAGCTCCTGACTATCATCCACCTTTGCTTCCATGAGCAAAGGAATGTCACGGAATGTACGCACTAAATAGAAATGACACAGTGCACGCAAGGCATACATTTCGCCCATAATCACATTACAGTCACCCTGGGTAAAGTCGGGATCCTCATCAAGAACCTTTGGAGCATATTTCAGCACCTGATTACAGTTATTGATTACATTATAGAATGGAGCCCATGATACATATTGATTGGAGGGAAGGATATTTGCCTCCATCAGATACTCTATATCCTTGTTCCCATTATAGTTACCCTCGATGACATTATCGGCACGTGCCTCACCCCAAACAATGATTCGGTTGATAACGTTGCTCGATGCCATCAGTCTGTAGCTCTCGGCTACCATACTCTCTACATCCTCTTTGCTCTTCCAGAAATCCTCAAAGACGATTCTATCTGTGGGATAGATGGTAAGAAAGTCATCGCATGAGCTTGTCATAGCCAACACAGAACCGAAGAGCACCATCTTGACAGCATGTCCTATGCGATTGATTATTCGTTTATTGTTATTCATAGCTTAAATATTAACGTTATTAGAATCCAACAGTCAGTGACAAGGTAAACGAGCGTGAGCGCGGTGTCTTGGAGTTGTCAAACGCACGTCCCCACCCATCGGCACCAATCTCGGGATCCAAGCCTGTATACTTGGACAAGATGAAGAGGTTATTGGCCGAGCCTGCCAAGTAGAGCTGGCTGAGCCCATACTTCTGCAAGATTTTTGGATCTACAGAATAAGAGAGTTGCAGGTACGACATACGCAAGTATGATGCATCCTCAAGGTATCTGTCGCTACCGAGCCAGTTGAAACCCGTATTGTACATTGCACGTGGCATCATCGTTTCATCACCATCTTTTCTCCAACGCCAGTTGACAGCAAAACTCTGGTTGTTGTTGGTGAACATATTCTCCACATTCATACGCGCATTATTGGCAACATCTACTCCATAACGATAGGTAAACTGTGTTTTCAACGACAGGCGCTTGTATTGGAATGTCAAACCAAAACCACCCTGCAACTTAGGATTCGAGTTACCAAGGTATACAATATCCAATTCGTTGATGTTTCCGTCCTTATTAATGTCTTCATAGATGGCATCACCTCCACGGAACGAATACTGTGCCGATCCATCCTTGTAGTTATACACCATACGCAATGGTTTTCCGTCACTACCTCTAAGTGTCTTGCCTTCATCATCACAGGCTATAGGATACACATCATGCAACTTCAGGCCTTTTTTCTGGAGTTCTGCTTCCTTTGCATCCCACTGTTCTATAGACCAGTTTGTATTGTAGTTATACTGGTAAACGCCCTTATATCTAAAGCCATAAAGAGAACCCAACGGATTACCTATCTGTATACGCGTGAGGTATGAGCCATTCTGATAGTTGAAGTCACTGTTGGCCTCATTCAAGATACTGGGCTCCATCGACAGAATTGTATTGAAGTTTTGTGCCACGTTGGCGTATGCACTGATTGAAAACTTGCCTATCTCAATAAACTTGTTACCGTTCAGATTGAATTCCCAACCATAGTTGCGCACCGATCCCGTGTTCTTGTAAGCCAAAGTAGAGTATCCATTGGATGAGGGGATAGCATATCCAGGCATCAACTGGTCTGTAGTGGAGTTGTCGTAATAGTTGAATCCACCCGTCAGTTTGTCATCGAAGAAGCCAAAGTCAGCACCGAGGTTATACTCATTCTTCTTCGCCCACTTCAAGTTGGTAAGCGTCAGTCCGGCCTGTGCCATAGCTGAGTTCCCCATATAGGATCCCGTACCGTCGTATATCGTATAGAAGAGATATTCGCCACCGGGCTGCTGCCCTGTCAGACCCCATCCCGGACGGAACGAAAGCATACTCAACTTCAGGTTATCTTTCGTCCAGTTCATCCACGGTTCGTCAATAATATTCCAACGCAATGAGAAGCCGGGGAAGTTACCCCAACGCTGCTTTGCACCAAACTTGGTACTACCGTCGCGACGCAAGGTAGCTGTAGCACTATAACGGCCCTCCATATAAGAGTATACTGCCGAGTAGACCATACCCATCGAGCGCCACTGCCATGTAGAGGTACCACTGCCACTGAGGTAAGTACCTGCCGTAGAACTGGTCATGCCTGTAGGAACACCATACGAACTTGAGTTCTGGCTATTACCATTACCCGAAGACAATTCGAACTGTCCCATCATGGTGAGCATGTGGTTCTCGTTCGCAAACTTCGGAGTGAAGGTCAGTCTGTGTCGTGTGTTGAACGACAATGACTTATTGTCATTGACCGAAGTGGCATTGTAGTTGGCATTAGAGAATCCCATATTGGTCACGCTACCCGGACGATAGGAAGCGTTGGAGAGTGTACCGGCATCCATATATACCATACCATAGTAACGAAGCTGAGTCTCATCGTAGTTGAGTCCGAGCAACTGATAGTCGATTGAGATCTGCGGAGAGATACGATAGCTCTTCTCGCTCACCCAAGCCAAATTACCCATAGCCACCGGATTGATGATATTCTTCTGATTACCATCGAACTTACTCCATGCATCGTTACGCATCAGATAATAGTCATTGGAAACAACTTCATTCTTATTTTCATCGAGATATTCAGCGTATACACTCATGTTGGGCATAATGAGCTGGGCATTGTGGAGCAGCCCCTCATAGTTCTTCAAATTATCGGTATAGGTCAGCGAGAAGTCCGAAGACACCTTGATACGGTCCGACACGAAATAGTCTAACGCCATACGTGTAGTAAACCTGTCGAGGTTCTGCTTGATAATCTGTCCTGTCTGGGTATAAAATCCTCCCGAGATACGGAAAGTAGCTTTGTCTCCACCTCCAGTGATTGAGATGTTGTGATCGTGTGTATGACCATGCTTAGAGATCAGTTTCACCCAATCCGTATTATTGTTATAGTTTGCATACTCAGAAAAAGCCTGATCGTATGCCAACTCCTTGGCATCGGCAGTAGCAGAGCTACTCTGTGCGGGATTGAAGTGTGCCTCTTTAAGCAACATGGTATAATCGTCACCATTGAGGAGGTTAAGTCCCTTCGGTGTCCATGCATTTGTATAGCGATACGAATAGTTCACCTTGGTCTTACCGCGCGAACCACGCTTGGTCTTAATCATGATGACACCATTCGATCCACGAGACCCCCAAATAGCCGAAGCCGATGCATCCTTGAGCACCTCAATGCTCTCGATGTCGTCAGGGTTTACACTCAGCAACTGCGCGAACGACTCTTCGGTAGAAGCACTAAAGTCAAAATCCTCTCCGTCAGGCATCTCGAAGATATTATCGTTCACCACAATCAACGGTTCCTGATTACCTCCGATAGTAGATGTACCACGCAAGCGCATCTGCGTACCCGAGCCGAGGTCACCGGAGTTGAACACGATGTCGAGACCGGCAATCTGCCCCTGCAGTGCTTCATCGACCGAGGCGAAGGAGAGACCCTCCATCTCACTCATCTTGAACGTCTGCTTGGCCACAGAGACCTCACGCTCCAGAATGTTAAGACCGCCCGAGCTTGTCCTCGGCTTGGCCTTAATCACAACCTCCTCAATAAGATTTTCATCCCTCATCACAACATTGAAGACTGTGCGGTCACCAATTTCAAGAATCTCATCCTTGAAGCCCACGTAAGTAATTTTCAATTTGTTCTTGTTATTCTTCACAATCATGGTAAAGTTACCGTCAAAGTCTGTTGTCGCATGATTGATATAACGGCCATCTTTATCCATCTCCACCACGTTGACCATCATCAACGGTCCCATAGCATCGCTCACTTGACCAGAGATACGCTGCTGCGCGCTAAGTGTAGCAGCAGATGCTACCAAGCAAAGAACGGTCAATAAAATATACTTATATACTTTCATGATACTTATAATTATCTAACAAACATTCCTTTTTCACCTGTTGCAGGGTTCACCTTCTCCGGATCGTATATACCACCCTTACCACCAAACTTCAGGCATCCGTCGATTTGGTGTACGACAGCATAAGACGAGGTACTTACCACACCGTTAGACCCGCTGAACTGAATATCACGCGTCAGGACATTGTAGAGTTTATTTTCCTGTTCTGCGTCAGTATTGTTCACATAGCACACATTCACATCGCTAAAGTCTTCAGAGCCGTTGTCTGTTCTGAAGTCACCACGCACAGCTATCGTTTGCACGACCTTACCGTCCACTTCACGGTTTTCAGACATCACCAACACCTCACAGAATCGGCTCGTAGAGTCATTCAAAGCAGCCGTTGTATAGCTAACCTTGGTTTTAGGAGCCTCACCCTGTACTTCAACCGAATGAGGAGGATTATCCGCAAACACCGCATTGTCCTGGAAGTGATACTTGATAAACTTTGTCAGAAGTTCCACACCGGCTTTCAGGCTGTCTGTCAGTGCCTGCTTCCTATCGGCATCTTCAGTCTTCTTAATCACCTCCAATTCTTCACCAAGCGACTCCCATGTGGGCAATCCTTGTGCGATAGCTTCTTCAACGGCCTCATCTGTGGGCACATATACCGTATAGTGATAGGTATTGAAGAATCTCACGATATCGTCATTTTCAGAGTCCCAAATATCATACCGTTCTTTCTCATCTTTGGCTTTGTCACCCAAAATATATTCAAGTACGGATTTCTTTGGATCTTCACCGCTTCCAGCACACAACTCAGCGAAACGTTCTCCACATCCTCCGAGTACGTCATGCACATTTTGCGTAGGCGGCTGTATCATCGATGTCTTGAGCTTGAATGCGGAACTTCCCACCTTTTCTTTTCCCATTCTCTTTGATTCAGCAACAGGTACCCATGTACCCAGCTGACGTTCGCGACCACCGGCTATAGCCGACACCGCTCCGTTGTCACCGCGCTGAACCATCACCATACCATTTCCTTTCGTCATGTAGTACTTTCTAAGCGATGCACAGTCTTCATCAGAGTTCATGTCGCCAATAACGATATTGTATTCCAATATCTCTTTCTTGAGGTCATCTGTCTCTGACACCTTTGTTGGTTTAGTATCAAGCAGATAGCTATTCGTTTGCGCATCGTAATCAGTATCCTTATACTTATACTTGTTTACCTCATATCCTCCTCCCGGTAACTGTTCGAAGCGATAAGCCTGTCTCTTATCCGCAGTACCTTTTATATCATCATAAGGAGAATAGTATACCATGTGCTCATCATCTGTTGCTATCAAGCTGAAGCTATTATCCAAAGACAACAGGTAGTTCTGGTAAGCATTAGTTTTCGTATTCTCCACGATGTCATAGAAGATGGTAAAAACAGAATCCAACATTACGGGAGCAAAAACCGCCTTATAAGTAGCAGGAGCGAAAAGTTTGTTCATGACATAAACCACACCATTGTTTGCCACAATCGTATGATGAACGTCTCTTTCCGCATCTATTCCCATAGGGTCTTTTGCTTCATCCGTAATGAGGCCAAACTTAGAGGGGACACTCGACACGAATGATACTTGCATCAAGTTACGCATCAAAGGCTCGAGAATGTCTACCGGAATGCTATCAATAGCCTCCATCAGTCCTGTTCCGAATCTGTCCGGCACATTCTGCGCATAACGGTCTATCAACAACATGCCATCGCCCACGGTACTGAAGTATTCAATAACCGCCTTGTCGGATGGTGCGAATATGGCAGCCATATCCGTTTCGGCAGAGCTGGTGGCAGAGACCTGCTTATAGGCATTCCATCCCGGGTCGAAAAGCAAAGAGCCCTCGGCATTGCGTGCCGAGTCTTCCACCGTTTGGTATGACGTGAAATTCTCTGCAGCTCCTCTATTTGACCCTTGGGTATAGTATCTCTTTTCAAAGAGCTGCATCTCTTCGCCTCCACCATAGATGCGATGATACTCCTCTACGATTTTGCTCTTCGGGTCAATGGGCACAGGAACAGCATAGCGGTCGAGCATACGGCTAAACAGCATCGTGGTAGACTCACTGCCTGTACTGTTTGCCAATTGTACATAATCAATATCACCCGCCTCATACACTGCTACATCCCGATTGAGGCGCAACTCCTCGGCCATATTGGAGGGAGGTATAAGCAGACCATCCAGCTGATGGACATAACCGTTCTTACACGTCACATCGCTCTTTTCCCGGATGATTTTCTTGTCATAGATATAGATGTCTGAACTTGTAGCCGTAGGATCTCCGACCAACACCTTGAGGTCACTTTCCTTGATATTGTTCATATCCAAGAAATCATTCACCAGATGCAGCATGAAGGGTTCCGTGGCGTCCAATGCCATATAAACCGTATCATTGCTAAACAGGCTCCAATCCTCATTGGCCTTGGGAAGATCCTCGTAGGTATATGCACTCACCAAATCTGCCGCTACCAAGTCGGTGGTACGACGGAGAATGCCACCAGGGGTAGGCTCGCCATTGGCACTCGACTGCTTCTTGGACAACATCTCCAACAAATAAGCATTGTCAAGCATTGCGCCAAAGAGAATGGTGCGTTTTTGGGCGATGGTCAGGTCCTCATATTTCATCTCCTCCCCACCTTTTGCCCATTTTTGGATACCCTTTCTGAAAGCTTCGTCATCGGCCACGAATAGCGTCTTACTACCCGTTTTCTTCAACACTTCTCCATACTTCAGGTCATCAATCACCCTCAGGAACAGCGTGAAATTACCTTGTTCCTGCAGATAGTCGTAAATGCTTGCGCCCAAGAAGTCAGGTTCTCTGTCGTCGTAGTAGTACTCGTCGCGACAGGACTGAACCGTGGCACAAACAAACAACAGACAAGCCATACTGATGTACTTGCCCACCTTTGAAACGTGTTTCTTGTTCATTTTTTGATATTAGTTAGTATTATTTGAATCTATTTAATGGAGCAAAGGTAAAAATCTTTATTCAGACGAGCAAATTTATTCGTAAGTCTTTTGCCTTTAAGAAAGATTTTAACCATTTAAGCCTTTTTCAGGATTTCTATTCGGTGGTTTGACTGCGGTAATTCACCGCCTGGGCATCGGTATCAAGATAGCGGGCAAACTCCTGTGGAGTGATGGTAACCGGCTCGACCATAAACTCGGGAACATTGTAGCTCTTGTAGTAGTCGCCATAGAAATAGGGGTTGCGTTGTGGCAGCAGGAAGGGCTTGTGTGCCTTACCATTCCTGTCAAAGTAGGCGATATAGAGACGGGTATATCCTCCATCATCACGACGAGAGGTGAAGAGCATCCACCGGCCATTGCTTGACCATGCATGATAGCTCTCTACATCTCCGCTATTGACTTCTTCGATGTTGCGTAGTTGATTGGTCTCCAAATCAATCAGATAAAGGTCTGCATCCTTGTGCCAGATATGGAAACAGCCATACTCTCCCATCCCGAACAGCAGGTAGCGCCCATCGGGCGAGATGCGGGGGAAGGTGGCGCTCCTGTTCATGGACTTGGCATCGAGCACAAGCTCCGAGGGGCCAAACGAACGTGTTTCCGGGTCGAATGACTTACGGTAGATGTTGTACTGGAACTCCCTATAGCGGTCGATGATTTCACGCTCGCGCTGTGCATGGTTCTGTATCTCCATGTGTGCGGAGCAGTAGTAGAGGGTCTTCCCGTCGGGCGACCAGGCGGGAAACACCTCCCACTCTAATGTGTCGCGTTCGATATGGCTCACCTCGTTGCGGTCGATGTCATAGAGGACGAGGTCGCTCTTGAGGTCCTGCACCTCAATCTTGTTGTTCTTCCTGGTGTGGAACGACTGCCCGGTATCGTTGATGGAATAGGCTATGAGGTTGTGCGTAGGATGCCATGCGGGGTATACGCCGGCCGAGATGGTAGAGTCGGTCTTGAGGTTGATCTTCTTCACCCCGTCAGTAGTCACGAGCAATGTGCCGCCCTTGTGTTGACGGGCATGGAACTGCATGTTGTCAGTCTTGTAGTTCTTGTACGAGTGGCAGTTGATGCACTGCCCGTCCTTGCCCGTACTCAGCAGCATGTTGTTGTAAATCATCTCTTCGTCAAAGGTGGCCAGTTCGCGTTGCCGTATACTGAGCTCCTCATAGGTCACATACGAGGGGGCGATGATACGGTAGGAGATATAGGGGTCGATGGGTTCTTCGGCTACGGCCCAGTGGATCGGGCGATACTTGGCCCAACCGTTATCCGTCTTGACATAGGTGTTTAATTCTATGGTTTTCCCTTTCGCCGACTCAAGGAAGCCGCGCCACCGTTTTATATTCCAATCAGTAGATTTCCCTTTTGTCACCATTGACTGCCCGCCTGCTTTGAGCTCGGTGACAAACTCCTTCCCCTCCATCTCGTAGGCTACATTGAGCGGTGCAATATTATAAGGTATAGTGACATCGCCATATGCGGGATGAATGACGGGACTTTCACCCACCTCGGTATATTGTTGCGGGACAGTGGCCGTACATCCGGCCAGCAACATTCCACAAAGCAGGGACAATGCCCCAGCAGCGTATCTGTGTATCATAGTCTTCGTATAAATAGTTCTACAAGTTTACTAAGCAGCCGTCCTGTGCAGGCCTCAGCTCTTCCGTCCGAGCCTACAGCGTCCTCGCCATGCCAGGACGGCAGGATGTTATCAATAGGATTTGACGTCTCTGATGAAGAAATAGAAGTACCAGAAGGTGTTTCCATACCGGTCATAGAAGAGTTTCTTGGCCTCCGGGTCGCGTTCTACATTCTCCACGGCATGTTTCTGGGCGAAGCGCATGAAGTCCTGGAAACGCATTTTGACGGTCTTGTCGAAAGGCATCTGGCTGATGTCCACATTCTTCTCCAGGTTGCCGTAGAGCAGTGCCGCCTCCTGATAGTGGGTCGGCATGCGGTCGGCTCTGTGGCTATTGGCATAACGGAAGAAGCAGTTCCAGAAGGTGGGAATGTCCTTCAAGGTCAGTGCACACATGAGGGCGGCCTCATCGAACATCGGTGTACTGAGTTCGTTATAATTCTTTGCAAAGTAGTTGAGCAGATAGATTTCCACCAGCGAATTGTCGGCATCGAGCTGGTCTTCGTACTGATACAGAGGCAGGATACTCGCCATCTCACGATCCCGGGCTATGAGTGCGGGATTCTTTACCATCTTCTCGTACTTCTCGGCCCATTCACGGTAGAAGAGCGTCTTCTTCAGCGTATTGATATACTTCTGCGCCAAGGCCGGCTCGCCCGAAATGAGCGAAGTGCGCACCATATACTTCAGGTAATCGACCTTCCAGCCATACTCCACAGCATCCTCAAGACACCAGCGGTAACAGAAATTCATGCGGGCATAGTGGTAATAGAGCATCTTGCCGCCTACCTGCATCAGACGTATCTGCAGGGGCGAATCGGGTGCTTCACCGCCGTCAAGGTAGTGGAACATCTCATCGCCGGCCCTACCGAGCTTGAGCAGGGCGAGGTTCTTGTTGAGCACAATCAGGCGGGTCGGGGTCTGCTTCTGTGCTTTGGCTACATCAAGCGCCTTGCGCCATTCGAGGCGCTCCATGTGATGGTTCATCTTGATTTCGGCACGGAAATTGGGGTCGCGGAACCAGAAGAGAAGCCCGAGAGCAACGATCAGGACACCCCCTACTCCCCACTCTAAAAGGAGGGGAGTTCTGGGCACTGCGCCTCCCTCACGTTTCAGAGGGATAAACGGCATTACCAAGGGGAACAGGTACAAGAGGATATAAGGAATCCAAGTGAAGAGGTCACGCTTGGAGAACTCGAACGCGGGCATACCCACGGTAAACATATCCACAAAGCGTGTCTGGTCATACACGCTATAATATAATATAGGTGTAGCGAAGACTGCGGCTACGCAGAGTAGCGAAACGGTCACCCTACCCTCTTCGCCTTCGCGCAACGCCCACAGCGCAATGCCCATCAGCGCCAACGAGGCATAGAACCCGAAGAACGGATAGCCCGCAGCCGCTATGCCTACTACAACAAGGTAGCGCCACCACCCTTTGGCCACCTGAAACAGGCGCATCGCCGACAGGGTGAACAGGAAGCCCACCAGCATGGAATAGAAGTAGCCCTGAGTCTTGATCTGGAAAATCCAATAGCCCGCCTCCATAGAACAGCACAGGATGAGCACACTGGGGAGAAGGGCGAGCAACGCATGGCGAGCAGGGATACGGAAGACCTTCGCTGTCAGCCACTGCACCACGAGCAGCAAAGCCACATAGATGAGCGAACCCAACATGGGGTAGTAGAAGAACTGCGTGAGGAAACAGGCGATGTAGCTCATCAGCCCACCCGGAACCAGCATACGCTCATCGAAATAGACCTTCGTGGGCAGCCAAAGCGAAAGCTCCTGCACACGGAACAGATACTCGTGTTCAAATACATTAAAAAGAACCCACACCACAGCAGCCCATGCCAAGCCGGCAATCAGAGGCAACCGCCTAAGACGATTTCCCTCCATCAAGACGACAGCATCACTGACCGATGCATGCGGTTTTGAGTTTGTCTTGTTTTTCATTATGTTTGCTTGTTATCTTTTTATCACGCAGCCATCCACATATACGGCCATCCAAAAAGCCATATATAGCAATTTGCAAAAATAAATATATTTCTCCGAATAGCAAAATATGAATAAAAAAAGTTGGAAATAATGCTATAAGGGCTTTTCCCAAACAGGTTGACCGGCTGACCTTGCGCCGTATAACAGACTGACAACGTGTCTGTTGACAAGGTCAACCCAGACTAAAAGAGGGTGTCCCCGGTTGACCGTAGCTGACCGCGAGTTGCGGCGCGCCACGTATGGGAGACCGTATAGGCCAACGTGAGCTCCATCGGGCTGTTCCTGTCCGCACCCACACTTTACCGTTCGCGACGGCGACCATGCGCGCGTATGGTCGCCAACATGTGCGCGGTTGGTCGCGACCATGCGCGCGCATGGTCGCCAACGCGAACTTGAAATCCGTTGCATTTTAATGAGCAAATAAGCAGACAATCAAGCACTTCACCCCATATATACCCATTGCAGCATATCGACAGGCATGCCGCCGACAGCAACGGGGCAGCAGGGTCATCCTCTGCCAACTGGGGTTGACCTTGACAACAGACACGTTGTCAGCCTGTTATGCGGCGCAAGGTCAGCCGGTCAACCTGTTTGGGGAAACCTGCATATCAGGTCTGTACACGACAGAAATTAGGCGGCGGCTCGGAAAACTGCAAATAAATTTGCGTTTTCACTCGCCTTGCACATTCTTTAGTGTCCGCTTCGCGAACACAGAAATTAGGCGGCGGCTCGGAAAACTGCAAATAAATTTGCGTTTTCACTCGCCTTGCACATTCTTTAGTGTCCGCCTCGCGAACACAGAAATTAGGCGGCGGCTCGGAAAACTGCAAATAAATTTGCGTTTTCACTCGCCTTGCACTAATTTTGCAAGAAATTTCATATAGAGTTATGATCAATAGAGTGCTTATAAGGTTGAAGGTTGTCCAAGTCATCTATGCCTACTACCAAAACAGCGGCAAAAGCTTGGAGGCCGCAGAGAAGGAACTGTTCTATAGCCTGTCGAAAGCGTACGAGTTGTACAACTATCTACTGCTGCTCATGGTAGAGGTTACCCGCTTTGCAGACCGTCGTATCGACAACCGCCGCCACAAGCTACGCCCCACCTACGAGGACCTCAATCCCAACACCCGATTCATCGACAATGCCTTCATCGCACAATTAGCCCAGAACAAACAGCTTGAGACATTCGCAAGCAACCAAAAACGCTCGTGGGAAGATGAGAGCGAATTTGTAAAGCGCCTGTTCGAGCGCATCGAGCAGAGCGAGATCTATCAGGAGTATATGAGCAAGGAGTCGCTGACCTATGAAGACGACCGCGAGCTGTGGCGCAAGCTGTACCGCACCTTCATTGCCCAAAACGATGAGATAGACGAGATACTGGAAGACCAAAGCCTATATTGGAACGATGACAAGGCTATCGTAGACACCTTCGTGCTGAAGACCATCAAGCGCTTCGAGCCCGAGAATGGTCCCGAGCAGGAGCTACTACCCGAGTACAAGGACGACGGGGACAAGGAGTTTGCCCGCAAGCTCCTCCACAACGCCATCACCCATGCCGAAACGTACCGCAAGTTGATGGAGAACAACGCCCGCAACTGGGATATGGAGCGCTTTGCCTTTATGGACATCCTCATCATGCAAGTAGCACTGGCCGAGATATTCTCGTTCCCCTCCATCCCCACCACCGTGTCGCTGAACGAATACGTGGAGGTGGCCAAGATGTACAGCACCCCCAAAAGCGGTGGCTTCATCAACGGCATGCTTGACACAATTGTTAATCAATCGAAAAAAGAAAACAAATTAAACAAAGCGTAATTAGATATTACGTATCTTTGCCACAGAATTCAGTAAATCATTATAAACACTTAGAACAATGTTATTATTACAAGCGCAAGCAACAGGAGGCTCAGCCTCATTCTTTGCATCACCCATCTTTATGTTGATATTGGTGTTCGTCATCATGTGGTTCTTCATAATCCGTCCGCAGCGCAAGCAGCAGAAGGCCATCGAGGCTTTCCGCAATAGCCTGAGTGCAGGCACCCAGGTAGTGACCAGCGGCGGTGTGTATGGCACCGTAAAGGAGATCATCAATGAGAACGGACGCAGCATCGTGATACTCGAGATTGCCCACGGCGTGAAAATCAAGATCGACAAGTCATCGGTATTTGCCGACATGTCATCAAATTCGGTACAGCAGCAACAGTAATCCGATGGCGAAAGAGAAGCCACATCATTTAGAGCACACCAAACGATTCATAAGAAACTTCCTGCGCATCAATGATGCCGGGGAGTTTCTCGTGTTTTTGTTTTTCCTGCTTGCCGCTTTCATATTCTGGTATCTGACTACCATGAACCACGAGTATGAAATGACCTACAACGTAAAGACAGAGCTGAGAAACGTACCCAAAGATGTACTCCTTACCGAGCCACTACCCAAAGAGATAGAGGTGGTACTTAGAGACAAAGGCGACAAGTTGGTAGAATACAAGGCACGCGGAAAGATGAAAATCTTGGCATTGGACTACCGCCAACATAGCCATACAATGGGCCGTACGGCCATCCATGGTACCGAATTGGAAAAGCTGCTAAGCGCCAAGCTTGCCTCATCGACACAGATCGTATCCATCACCCCCGACACCCTGAAGTACTATGCAGCAAATGCACACGGGGTGAAATTACCCGTACGGCTAAAAGGAGAGATCAAAGCAGACCGACAACATGCGATAGAACGCATAGAGTTCTACCCCGACAGCGTAACGGTGTATGCATCACGCCAAATAACCGACACGATGACTGCCGTATATACCCCGCATGTGCGGTATACGGAATTGGACGACTCGGTCAAGCAACGACTCGCACTGGAAAGCAAAGAGTGGGGCGTACACTATTCGCCCTCCGAGGTAACACTGAATGTGGCAGTCAGTCCCTACGTGAACAAGAGCGTGCAAGTACCTGTCTCAGGCTATCTGTTCCCTTACGGCCAACAGCTGAAGACTTTCCCCTCGAAAGTGAAAGTTTCGTTTCGGGTCAGCTTAGACGACTTCAGGCAAGTAACCGAAAAAGACTTCAAGATATTAGTGAAGCACAGTCAGCTACGCGACAACACATCGGGGAAAGTGGCACTGACAATAAGCGAAGCTCCCGGCAACGTCAGCGACATCGTGATAGAGCCCCAGGAAGTAGACTACCTGATAGAAATGAACACGCCTTACACAGCATACTGAGATGCTTCGCCCCCCATATAAGATAGGTATCACAGGCGGTATAGGCAGCGGAAAGTCTGTCGTGTCGCGCCTGCTTCGCCTTATGGGCGTACCGGTCTACGATTGCGACAGCATGGCCAAGCGCCTGATGCATGAGAACGGCAGCATCCGCGAAGCACTGATTTCCACTGTAGGCGACAACGTCTATGATGCCACAGGACAGCTCGACAGGGCATATCTGGCATCGTACATCTTTGGTGACGCCAATCGAGTAGCAGCAATCAACCGTATTGTACATCCGGTAGTGCGTGCCGACTTCAAGCAATGGGTATGGCATACGGGCAAGGCTATAGTAGCTATAGAAAGCGCCATACTCTTCGAGGCAAACATGGACGGCGATGTCGATACAGTATGGCTAGTACATGCTCCTGAAGAAATACGCCTGCAACGTGCCATGTATCGCGACGCCTCCGATGAAAAAGCTGTGCGCAACCGCATGAAGAATCAACTGAGCGAACAAGAATATATGGACCGGGCAGACCACATAGTATATAACGACAGTAACCACTCGTTGATAAAACAGGTAAAAGACTTGCTCCACACAATTTCTATAGAATAAATTTGAAGTTTTACCTGTGTTACATTACCTTTGCGAAAGAATATCACAAATACTAATCAAATAACAGAAAATCATTATGCTTAGAACAATCTTGACCGTAACTGGAAAACCCGGCTTATACAAGCTTGTATCGAACGGACGCAACATGCTCATCGTAGAGGCCATTGATGCAACCAAGAAGCGCTTGCCCATCCATGGAATAGACAAGGTGGTATCGCTTGGCGACATCGCCATGTACACCGATAGCGAGGAGGTGCCCCTTTGGCAGGTATTAGAAAACATAAAGACCAAGTGCGAAGGCTCAGTCTGCGCTATCAGCCACAAGCAAGCTACAAACGAAGAGTTGGCTGACTTCTGTGCCGAGATACTGCCCAACTATGACCGCGACCGTGTATACATGTCGCATGTACGCAAGCTTATCCAATGGTACAACATCCTTGTCGAGAATGGGCTGACAGACTTTGCACCCGAAGAACAACCCCAAACCGAAGAATAATCACAACCCAAAATTCCATTTCATGAAAAAGTTATTAGCAGCATGCATCCTCCTGGGAGGAATGTCTTCATGTGGCAGCGTACTGAGCCTAAACACACCGTATGGAGAGGCAGGAGCAACAGCCACTCCTGTAGAGAAAACCCAAGAGCCTACCGCGACAACCGAAAATCAGGCGAACGGAGCCTTGCTGGGCAACCTATTGGGAGCGTTGGCCAACAGTAACGCCACAGACACTCACGGCGACGGTACGGCACTCTCTTCTGACGGTGTAGTATCCGGTTTATTGGGTTCTATCCTCAACGCCTTCAGTACAGTAGACAAGAACACCATTGTGGGCACTTGGAACTTCAAAGGCTCGGCATTCGTCTTTGAAAGCGAGAACGCACTGGCCAACTTGGGCAGCGAAGCCATCGCCACACAAGTGGAGACCAAGGTTGACCAATACTTAGCCAAGTACAACATCAAGGAGGGAGTATGCTCCATCACCTTCAACAAAGACGGCTCCTACTCATTCGTTGCCGGCGAATACCATATAGACGGCACATACGAGTTGAATACCGAGACAAAAGAACTAACCATGACTTTCGGTATGTTCAAGACTACGGCCTTCCTCGTATACGATGCAGGCACCATCAATCTTGTATACCAAAGCGACGGGATCCTCAACACCATGAAGGCCATTGGCGCAAAGGGAAACAACAGTACCTTCGCATTGCTCAACACCCTGCTAAGCCAGTATGATGGCCTCCGTATCGGTATGGCATTTACCAAATAATGCCCTTTCAAGAAACAACAAGCAAAAAAACATAAAGGGGACGTGTCAATTGACACGCCCCCTTTATATATGATGAGGAGCTACATATTGTCCTCACTCCTAAACCTGCATTAGAAAAGACGCCACACAAGGCGAAGAGAAACTACCGGCCAAGCGACTACCTGATCCAATAGGTCTTTCGTCTCGCTATCCATTTCTTCATTCAATGCCTGTCGCACGTAACTATTGCTACTACCCAGTTCAGGTGTGCCATGGAGCATCAAGCCAAGGTCCAGATTCAGGCCAAGACGGCGTTTAGGAACAGCACGTCCGAGACCAATCCCGATATAAGGCTTCACGGTCTTCTCTACCTCCAAGAAAGCGTCAAGACTACCATCTTCTATAAGGAAGCCATCCATAAAGGGCTCTCCGCCTTCGCCTACATAATCAGAAACTCTTTCCTCATAATCTGCAATCTTATCCAATGCATCCGTAAACTCATCTGGCATCTGGAGTTCAACGTCAACCAACCTGTTCGTCTCCGCAAAGTATGCACCTGCAGTAATGCGGAAAGCCGCATGCTTGAAAGGATAGATGTCCATCAGTACCTTTCCATGATTGAACCCCAAGTTCAATGTCATATCCGCCTCATCAGGAATCAGGCTCGGATTGACACCGATCTCGTTCAAGATACGAGGTTCAATCTCTTCAAACATAGAACTAAGTTCCAAATCAACCGGTGCAGAAATACTCGAATAGGAAGAAGGCACCATCGACACACCCGCACGCAATTGGAAATGATGTCCCAAAGTGGTAGCCACTTCCAGTTCACCCGCATTAGTACCGACACCTACACCCACAGCCCAATGCCTAAGGACACCGGGATGCCACTCTTTCTTCTGTGCATTCACCGACAATACTCCTGAAGATAACAGGATAAAGCCAAGCATCAAAAACTTTTTCATAACTAAACCTTATTAAATCAATACTATAATTCTCAAATTACGCCTCTTGCTGGTCAATAAAGAACTTCTCGCTACCACGAAGCACGTTACGCACTTCGGAAAGCAACTCATGCGACTCCTGGATGAGGTTGAGGTATACGAAAGCCACCTTGATGTTCTCTGCATCCTCCTGTAGGCGGTGTGTCTGGAGACGACGGAGATTCGACATCTCCTTCTTGAGCCATTTACCCTCTGCCGAGTACTTCTCTGCATGAGTGAAGTCGCCAGTACGTATAACCTCGCTAATGCCACGGAATACAGCAATCAGACGTTGTTGATAGGTTGCGAACTCTTCAAGATACTTCGGTGACAATGGACGGAAGTTATTGTCGGTATGCTCTTTCATAGGGCCAGAGATACGTGTCAAGGTATTAAGTATCTGCTGTGCATTATTACTACTAAGATAGTACCATGTATTCTTTTCGAAAGCGAGTCCCTTGTCGATACGGCGGAAGCCGAGTGTCTCCTGGCGACGCATCTTCTTGAGCAGCGCCTTTTCCTCTACAATCTTATTCATCGAAGAACGCAACTTACGCACATCTTCGTTTGCAAAGGCAGTAATCACAGTCTCGTAAGTATCTGCCGCAAAGTCGAGAGTATGGCAAAGGGTTTCGGCAGTGTGCCCCTTTAGATTCTCCCAGACCTCTCTCTGGTCGTCTGAAGTAAGGACAACATCCATCTTGACATCGCGTACCTCCTCGGCACTCTTCTTCTTATAGGCAAGATGACTGCGGATGAGCAGGAAAATGGCAAGCACAACGGTTATCGCCATGCCAATGGGACCGCCCAAATAGTTGAGCGTGGCTACCAACCCAGCAAGAATGAAGGCTGCACCTGCGGTCAAGAACCATCCACCGATAACGGAAACGACACCGGTAATACGGAACACGGCACTTTCGCGTCCCCAAGCGCGGTCAGCCAATGAAGAACCCATGCCCACCATAAAGGTCACATAAGTAGTAGAAAGGGGGAGCTTCAATGAAGTACCGAGTGCAATGAGCAAACCCGCCAGCACAAGGTTGACCGAAGCGCGCACGAGGTCAAAAGCAGCTCCATCATCGAGCGCCACCTCTTCTTGATTGAATCGGCTGTTGACCCATGCCTTCACTCGAGCCGGAGAGATGTTGCTGATGAAATTGATGAAATTCATACCTACCCTCACCAAACGACGAGCCATGCTGGACGAGCCGAACATCTCGTCACCCTCATCTTGACGGGAGAGGTTGATGGAGGTCTTCAATACCTCGTGAGCCTTCTTCGAGGTGCAGAGAGCAAATACCATGATAGCACCAGCACCAATGAGGAACCATACAGAGGTTGTTGCAGGGTCGTTAAGGAACCCCATCATATAGGTATCGGGCGTGAAGCCTGCTGCTATTCCTTCACGGAAGAAGTGGAGGAAACTGTCGAGCGCTGCCATCGTAACACCGATGAAGTTCACCAGGTCGTTACCAGCAAAGGCCATAGCCAAAGCGAAGGTACCGATCATGATGATGACCTTGAACACATTGACCTTGATGGCGTGGAGAAGCTGCATGAGCACGGTGCTCACCACGAAGATGATGCCGAGGAGCATCAACGTATTCTCATTGAGGAATGCCTTAATCTCGGGAGTCATGAACGAGGCGCCCTTCATACCCTTGAAGAGCATAAAGTAGATGATAGAGGTCACGGCCACACCGCCGAAGATACCGATTTTCTTGCTCAACCCTTTTTTATAATTATAGGTAAAGATGAGGCGCGAAATCCATTGCACTATAATACCAAAGAAGAAGGCTATTGCAACAGAAAGGAAAATACCCGCTATCACCTCCAAAGCCTTACTCGTGTTGAGCAGGTCACCCATGGTTTCTACACCAGGCAGGTTCTCGCCCGAATTCCACTTGATGAGCGAGATGGCAAATGAAGCACCCAACAGCTCGAATACCATTGACACGGTGGTCGAAGTGGGCATACCGAGCGAATTGAAGATATCAAGCAACACAACATCAGAGGCTGTGACAGCTAAAAAGATACACATCACCTGACGGAAATAGAAGTACTCCGGTTGGAACATGCCGTGGCGGGCAATATCCATCATACCGTTACTGGTAGAGGCACCAATAAAAATACCAATTGCCGCTACGACAAGAATCGTCTTGAGTGATGCAGCCTTAGCACCTACCGCCGAATTAAGAAAGTTAACAGCATCATTACTGACACCGACATTCAAGTCGATGACTGCGAGGACAAACAAGAAACAGATTATCCCGAAATAAAAGATTTCCATAAACAACTATAATTGCTAAACTGCTGCAAAGATACTAAAATATCCTTACCATACTGAAAAAATCTTAATTATTTTATTTAGCCACGATGCCTACGTTCACCCATCGGTTGGCAAGCGCTTCGGCATCGGTCAATGCAGTAGCTTCGTCCACCTCATACTGCTGCATCAACATCTCGGCTAAAGTCTCTGGCGTAAACTCCTTTCCTTCTACCATGCGCCACAACCATGCAGCACTCTCATTAAGGCTGATTACCGTACTGAAGTCAATGTTGGCCACTCCTGTGGCAATAATGATGTGTTCACCACACATTTCGCGCAGTTCAAAACCTTCTTTGATTCTCATTTTGCTTTGTATTAGTTATTAGGTTATTGTTTTAAGAGTCCATGACATTCTATGCAAATCCTGAAACACCAAGGATTTTCTATAGCAGAGCAGGAGGAACATCACCTCCAGGCAACAGGCAACCTTCGATACACTGCCAACAGCACTCGCCTCGCCAGAGGGCACTTTGGCCACAATGCCGAGTAGCATCGCCATCGTCTACCATCCGGCAGGTAAGTCTTGCCCTTGCGTATAAATTGCTTGGTAGAGGCAGCAATGTCACCTACCCCACATTGTTCCGTACCATACACATTACCATCACCCCTCAGCGTCAATTGTCCATCCTCAATCCTGACGATCCGATGATACACATACTTTCCTGGAGCAATCTCAGCGAGCACAGCATCGCCTATCTCGGGTACTCCCGGTCGCGTAAGCACTATTTTGTCACGCCTATCTTCCAGAAAAGGGCGCATACTCACTCCGCGCACCCGAAGGGTCACATCGTGCCCCTCGGCAATCAACATACGTACCTCTTTGAGGAATTCCTCATTAGAGAGTTCCACCGAAGCTGTTTGCCTATCCATCTTTGCTTTTTCTTTATTTCGTCACTTCAGCATAGCAAATCTCAGCGGCTTCTTGGTCTGGACGACATCCCAAGGTATACAGAGGAACATTTTCTATCAATCGTCCCACACTTTCACATATGCTACCATAGACATGCTTATCCCACTTCATCGTCGACATGGAGGGAAGCAACACCGCAAATGCTTGTAACGGCATTTCACGGACAATGCGGTTCTCTTGCTTTTGCTTTATCTGCACAAAGGCTCCAATCTGTACGCTGTCGTTTCTATAGCAGGGAGTCTTTCCACTCCAAGGCGATCCATATACCACGACAGAATCATCGTAGACCCTCACAACAGGGTTATCATCGTTGAGCAGTTCGCTTCCCTCGATATGTTTGAGCCAAAGTCCACTATGCGTGCTCTTTCCCGTACCGCTCTTGCCAAGGAAAAGGTATCCCTTTCCATCGTTCTTTATCACCGAAGCATGTACAAGAAGGGTTCCCATACCTGCCGAGGCAAAGGCGTACACCAACATCAATGCATTGTTCACCGCAAAGGTGCGCAACGAATCTTCACCGCGCGTAGCAATCACCGCCTTTGTAAAGCGGGGCGACGCCTGCAACAATCCACAATACGCTCCTCCAGGCGGGCTAATCAGTATTTGATAGGCACCATCAGGCAAACGATAAACACCGAAGTCTGCCGCTCCACAGTCAAATTCCCCAATAAGTTCTCCTTTTTCCGAAGGATAGAACTCGTCATTCACCTCTAATGAAAAAAGGAGTTCCTCCATTCGACCTGCAACCACTGCAAAGGGTTCGTATGAAGGCAATTCTATCCCCTTCTCGTTGTCTGGAATACTAACGGCAAAGGTATGTTCGGCTACGACATAATAATGTGTTGACATAATCATATATATATTAAAGGTAAGGTACCAAAGAGGCCAGTTTCATACTGTTAGACCCCTTGATTAAAATACAACAGCCCATCGGCATTTCCGCTTGCAGCGCCACTTTGACGGCCTCAACATCGGCAAACGTACGCTGTGTATGTTCTGTTTGCGCAAAAGCCTCTCCCACAAGCCACGCCTCATCTATACTACAATGAGCCAGCATATCTACCACCTCCTGATGTGCCACACATGTAGCTTCGCCCAGTTCCTTCATGTCACCCAATATAACCATCTTGCGTGGCATATCCATACGAGCAAAATTATCCAAAGCAGCCTTCATACTGGTAGGGTTGGCGTTATAGGCATCTACAATCAATGTATTACATTCCGTTTGCGTCAGTTGCGAGCGATTGTTCCGGGGCACATAGTTAGCCAAGGCTGCCGATACAGATTCAGGCGAGACACCAAAATGGCATCCTACAGCGACAGCACACAATGCATTATCCAAATTGTAACGACCAATGAGGTTTGTATCAACCTTATGCCATGCCCCTCCCTGTTTTCTCCATCGAAAACGTAGATAGGGATCACACGCAATCACCTCGCCACATACGACAGCATCCGGTGCCTGCCCATAGGTTACAGCCTTCAATCCGCCTGCAATATCTCTTAGAGAGTGATCATCAACATTCAAGAAGATGATACTATGCCCCGTTTTACGCAGGTAATCATAAAGTTCGCCTTTTGTGCGTATCACTCCTTCCAATGAGCCGAATCCCTGTAGATGCGCCAAGCCCACATTGGTAATCAATCCACAATCGGGTTCGGCTATCCCCACCAATTCTTGGATGTCACCAGGGTGATTAGCCCCCATTTCCACAACGGCTATCTCATGCTCGCGTGTGATACCGAGCAGTGTGAGTGGCACTCCTATATGATTATTTAGATTCCCCTGCGTGTAAAGCACATTATAGCGTTGCTTCAGCACCGTTGCCACCAACTCCTTGGTAGTAGTCTTGCCATTTGTTCCTGTAATCCCTAAGACAAGTGTCCCCATTTGTCTACGATGATAGCGAGCCAATTGCTGCAAGGCAAGCAACACATTGTCTACCACGATGAAACGCCCATCTGCAGGGTCAGCATAGTCAGCATTGTCCACCACTGCATAAGAGCACCCTTGCTCCAGCGCAGTCCCGGCATAGCTATTACCATCAAAATTCTCGCCTTTCAGCGCTACAAACATCATTCCCTTGCTACACTTACGCGTATCGGTAGTAATCCCCGTACTCTTTACGAAGCAACTATATAGCTCTTCTATCTTCATTGGAATACTGATATTTAGTTCACCATGGGCACCACTTTCGTTCCTTCCCCACTTTTGTAGCCTTATAGACTTCCCTTGGGAGCACTTCTTTCAATATAATAGGAACGTATACGATGGAGTAGCTACCAGGCGCCTCCTCGTAAAGCATACCGATATTGCCGTCAGGCAATACACACATCGATGAGTAAGCCGAACCGAGAGTCGATATGGGGATTCGGGACCATCCTTGAGACAGTCTGACTGGCGTATACTCTTCTGCACTATTACCCAACACCTTGTAAAAGACAGATACATCGGTGCGCCCGTCACCCACAGGAGCCGACTGGAAGAGAACATTTCCTATACGCAATACTTCACCGTTGGTACTGTTCGCCCCCCACTTCAGGTCACCCACCTGATCGGTTGCTACGACCTCCTGCCATGCTCCTTTTGCACTTTTCGCATCTGTATACTTGAACACATTAAAGTATCGTCCATATCCTTTACGACTACTCAACAACACACTACCATCAGGAAGCTCTTCGCATTTTGGCTCATCGCCATAGGGTGCGGGACGATCATCTACAGCACCGAGTATATGCCACGATTTGCCGAAGTCATCAGAATAAATGACCCTATTACCTTGATCACGAGTCCACATAGCACAGTAGAGACGATAATAGTCACCTACTTTCACTTTACTGCTCTGAGCAATGCGCCCTGACCCGATAAACATGGACGACACGGTAGGCACACCATCTTTCAGGAATAGACGATAGATTTCATCGGTCACTTCCTCAGGTTGCGTCCATTCCCAGACTTTACTTTTCTTATTATATGTAGCATATACACGAGCAACACGATTCACAGCATCATCAGTCGCACTTTTCTCGGGCGTCCACCGTCCATTCCAGCAAACCGTTTTTCCACACACCATCATCACAAGCAGACGGTTCTCCTCACGGTCTGCCACAACGGCCGCATCGCCATAACCCGCACTCATAACATTAATACTTCCGCCTTGTCCGTCAGCAATGAAAAATTCTTCACCCCAGGTTTCACCACCATCGCCAGACATACGACATTTGATATCCACTTCACCATAACCAATATCCATTCCGCAGGGGCGATTGTCCGAGATAGCAAAGATGGCACCATTAGGAGCCACAGCAATAGCCGGTATACGATACGGCTTGCCATTAGCATCAGGTGTCTGGTACAGATATTGATATCTGCAGCTTCGGTCTACCGCAATGTTCACATCCACAGCAAGCCCCTCAGTTGACAATGTCTGAGGGGAAGTTCCCTCTGCACCATTGACATCCATAATCCACCCATGACAAACCATCCCCGCACTGACACTGACTTCTGCCCCTTCAGGCAAATAACAAAGAGTCGATGCTGGCAGTTGTTCCTTAACAAGCATTACAGTAGTCGTCGCACCATCCACCGTGATAGCCACCTCCCCGATCTTAGTATTTTCGGCATACCCTCCCCCTAAATCGGCTTTATAGTTGAGGGTTAGTGCTCTGCTCATGTCGATACGCCTAAGACGCCATTTAGAACCATCATCCGTATTAGAGTACAGTCTGATATTCCGTCCATTCCCTCCAAACATATTGAAACTTTGGCCCTTTCCTTCCTTAGGCGAGATAAAATAGCTGCCATCCGACTGCGGAACAAGGCATAATACCGTTCCCTCAGTACCCAAGGCAACTGAAGCTCCACCCTCAAGACTCTCGACTGCAAGTGCAAGTTCCATGCCCACCACGTGGTTATACATCACGAATGAGTCTGGCGTACCTATCAAATACCACAGTTCATCGGGAGCATAAGCACAGACACCGCTATTAACCGGCTTTCCAACATAGCTGTTGACCGGGTTCATCTTGATCACATAACTTCTGTCGCGATTATTGTACAGTTGCACAGGCACCCGATTATCCCTCGAAGAGAAAAACCTTTCCAGATTCTCGCCAGCCCATGCGTTAGACATGACCATTAAGCACAATGCTACACCACACAAAAAGCGATTTTTCCCCATAGAAAGATAGTTTTTCATTATGCCTACAAAGATAGAAAGAATATAACAAATCTCCAAATAGCAACAACAAACCAAGAAAAAAATGTATACACAAGAGTCTGTTTCTATTTTTTATAGTAACTTTGCACCTCACAAGAGAAAAAATGCAGGCATGAGCATGCACCCGACCTTACCCTACACTCTCAACCTTGGCGGACGATTAACCACGTTACATCACCCACTGGTGATGGGAATTTTGAATGTGACTACGGAATCGTTCTACGAGGCATCACGTACGCTATCGATCGAGGAGGCGATACCCCGTGTCCACAAGATGATTGGCGAAGGAGCCGACATCATTGATGTAGGCGGTTGTTCAACACGGCCAGGACTCCCTCCCGTAAGTGAGAAAAAGGAAATGGAAAGGTTGGCAATGATTCTCACGACTATACGGAGCACAGTCCCCGAGGCCATTCTGTCGGTCGACACCTTCCGTGCCTCCATTGCCGAGCGTTGCGTGAGGGAGTTTGGCGTACAGATGATCAACGACGTGTCGGGCGGCGAGGCCGATGAGCGGATGTTTGCCACCGTGGCCGACCTGCAAGTACCCTACGTACTCACCTGCAACAAGGGTAGTTGGACTGAACTGATGTACAACCTTGCCGAGCGCATCGGCCAGCTGCACTTGATGGGCGTGAACGATGTAATCGTGGACCCAGGCTTCGGGTTTGGCAAGACGCTCGATGACAACTACCGCATCATGGCACACCTCGAAGAGCTGCATCTGCTGGAGTGCCCGCTGTTGGTAGGTGTGTCGCGCAAGTCGATGATATACAAGCACCTCGACATCACCCCCACCGAAGCTCTCAACGGCACCACCGCCCTGCACACCGTAGCGCTGATGAAGGGAGCACATATCCTCCGCGTACACGACGTGAAGGCGGCTCGCGAGGCTATACTGATTACAGAAAAGCTAAAAGCTATGTCTGAGTTCTCTGAGTCCTCGGAGAAGTCAACTCACAACTCACAACTCATAATTCATAATTAACGCCCCATGTTACTCGGTTTTAGCATAAAGGATTTGATAGATGTCCTTTTGGTAGCACTCATGCTCTTCTACCTATACAAGTTCATGAAGGAGTCCGGTTCACTCAACCTCTTCATCGGTATTCTTGTCATCATCGTGATATGGGTACTCGTATCGCAGATTTTTCAGATGCGCCTGTTGGGCGGAATCCTCGACACGCTGGTTAGCGTGGGTGCTTTGGCGCTCATTGTCCTATTTCAGGACGAAATACGCCACTTCTTGCGCGATGTGGGTTCACAACGCCGCGTACGCCGTATTCTCGACCTATTTGCCAGGAAGAATAATACCACCCCCGCCGACCACAAGGAGATGATGCCCATCGTGATGGCTTGCATGAACATGGCCAAACGCAAGGAAGGTGCCCTCATCGTAATTGAACAAGCCGACAAGTTGGGCGAGGTCGTCAAGACTGGCGAAACGGTCAACGCAGACATCAACCAACTGCTCATCGAGAATATCTTCTTCAAGAACAGCCCTTTGCACGATGGCGCCATGATCATCAGCCAAAAACGTATCGTGGCAGCGGGCTGTCTGCTCCCCGTATCACACAGCATGGAGATACCCAAGTCACTCGGCTTGCGCCACCGTGCCGCCCTGGGAATATCACAAGAGAGCGATGCCTTTGCCATTGTCGTATCTGAGGAAACGGGAGCCATCACTGTGGCGCATCGGGGCACCCTGCACCGCTGGCTCACCGCCGAGCAACTTGAGAAACTCCTCTTCGAACTCGAATAACTGACAAACTGACACACGTCTTTGCCATGCCGTCATCCATTGGCACACCGCCACGGTTCCCAAACAATCGTGGCACGCTTTTCGTTATTTACACTATGGCGACATTGCTAAACAACAAATGAACAATAATCATAAAACCAAACGTACAAACAAATGAACATCAAACCATTAGCTGACCGTGTGCTCGTAGTACCCGCACCGGCCGAAGAGAAGACTATCGGCGGCATCATCATCCCCGACACCGCCAAGGAGAAACCCCTCAAGGGCGAAGTAGTAGCCGTAGGCAACGGCACCAAAGACGAGGAGATGGTAGTAAAAGTAGGCGACACCGTACTCTACGGCAAGTATGCAGGCACCGAGCTCGAGCTCGAAGGCAGCAAGTACCTCATCATGCGCCAAAGTGATATATTGGCAATCGTAGGTTAATAATCTCCTAGGTAATCCTAGGTGATCCTAGGTGATCCTAAGGAATCCTAAACAATCCTAAAACTAAAAATAACAAAGAACTATGGCAAAAGAAATCGTATTCAATATGGAAGCCCGCGAACAACTCAAGTAGGGTGTCGACGAGCTTGCCAACTCAGTGAAAGTAACCCTCGGCCCCAAAGGCCGCAACGTGATTATCGATAAGAAGTTCGGTGCTCCCCACATCACAAAGGACGTTGTCACCGTAGC
>JAFQLT010000013.1 GCA_017396545.1 Bacteroidaceae bacterium
AGAAAAGAGTTATTTGAAAAGCATGAGGAATATAGTGTAACAAAACAAGTTAGCAATTTCTTATCCATTGCCCATTCTCATGCAAGTTATTCTTAATGGTTTGATACTCAAAGAATCTTAATCAAACTACATCAAATATACTAACAAACGAGCAAGAAACATGAAGCTTGCTTCAATATTTTTATGCGAGTGAAAACTTCTCTGCAGTTTGCCGCAAAAATAAGAAGATTTATTTGCACGAATGCCTGATAACATCTACTTTTGTAAATTATTTATCATAAAAACTGATAAACATTAATATCTATTATCAACTAAAAACATTTCGTTTATGAAAAAACTTTTACTTGTATTCATGTCGATGTTCTTTGTGTTGGGAACATCAATGGCGCAGAAGGACGAAAACACGGATGGCTCCGTTGAGTTCGGAATCCAATTCATGACACCTGAAGATGGTGCGGCGATCACTTCTGTCGGTGCCATCTACTTTACCTTCACCAAGAACGTTACAGCCGTTCTCCCTGAAGGCGGTATTGACATCATCAACAACGACACCAAGGAGGTAGCGGTTAAGATTGTGAGCATCTACGAAGGCGACGAGTACTACCCGAAGAATCAGGTAAACTTCCAGTTTGAGCAGAAGATGATGCCCGGTAAGGATGGCAAAGACGAGCTGCAGAGCGTGATTCTCGAGACTCCCGGAACCTACAGCTACACGATTCCCGCCGGTTGCATCAAGAGTGCAGACAACGAGGCATTCCCCGAGACAACCTTTACATTCTCCATCGTTGGCACTTTCCCTATCACCAACTATTCTCCTATCGAAACCGCCGAAAACATCAATGAGATTGTGTTGACATTCGAGAAGGAAATTACCGCAGTGAATCTTCCCCAGGATTATCCTTTAACTGTTTACAGTAGTTCTTGGGAGTCGGCAGCCACCATCAATGAGGCTACCATCAGCGAAGACAAGAAGAACGTCACACTGGTACTGAGCGAACCCCTTACCGCAGGTCAGTACATGTTGAGCATCAATGAAGGCGTACTGACAAGCGCTGACGGCATCAATGCATACAGCACCCTGTATTTCCGTGTGATTGACCTCACTCCCAGATTCATCACCAACTATCAGGACGGCGATAAGGTAGAGGCACTCGGCGATCTCGAGATTACATTCGAGAACGTCAAGGAGGTTAAGCTTGTAGAGGGTGCAGACAAGGTATATGTATTCCCCACCACTGGTTCAGAGATAGAAGGTACAGCCACTTTTGCCGACAATAAGAATAAGATAACAGTAACATTTGGCGAACTGACAGAGGAAGGTGAATACGTGTTTGCTATCCCCGCCGGTATGTTCACGATGGATGGTGTGGCTAACGAGGCACGCGAGTTTACTGTCACGCTATCTATCGCCAAAATAACTCCGTTGGCAATTGATAGCGTAACTTCCGTATTGAACGAGGAAGGTGCTGTTGTGGCCATCAGAGTAGCATTCAACCAGCAGGTTGGTCTTGCATGGGATCCGGAGACTTATCAAACCATCTCAACCAATATAAATCTGATGGATGATAAGGGTAATGCTATCAATTTGTTGGAGTATTACAATCCATCATTGCCAAATACCACATTTGAGTATGTGCTCGGAGCATACGATGATGAGTACAATGTTGTCACAACTCCGATTACAGAGGCTGGAACATATACACTTGATCTGTCGCAGATTGTTGTGCAATATAGTTATGACCCTGAAACCTGGATGTATAAAGCTTCTGGCTTCTGCGAAGGCACATACACGCTGAACCACGGGACTACAGCTATAGAGAACATCAAGGCAGAGGGTGAGCAAGCCATCTACGACCTCCTTGGCCGTCGCATCGAGAAGATTTCTGGTGCTGGTATCTATATTGTCAATGGTAAGAAAGTTGTGATTAAGTAATCACAAACGCATAACTTATGAAAACAGAGGTCAGCGCGCTGACCTCTGTTTTTTTGTATAAAACGCACTGTCGGTTCGGAGAACCATGAAAAAAAAGAACTATAGCTTATGGCTAAGTGTGATGAGTCCTGAGTTATGTGTCATGACCTATGAGTAGAAAAACGGAGTGCTATGAATAATGAACAATGAGTAATGGATAAGAAGTAACAATACCAATGCTGTAGAGTCTATACAAGAAGTATTATCACCGTAGAGATAAAATTTTATCTTCACGGAGATAACAAAACGTATCTGCAGAGACGGAAGATAGACTACAAAGAAAAAAGAGGAGGGCCGCCCTCCTCTTTTGCTTATGACAGTTGTAATGTTTTGTGGTGTTACTCTTGCTGGTCGAGATAGTAGAGATCGCCGGAGAGGATTTGCTCGGTGCGCATCACGACATCGTCAATGTCCATGTTGAGCGATACGGCAAGGCCCTCGGGCTCTACAACGATGATTTTCGGTGTGCTGTCTACGCCGAAGAGCTTGGCTGCAGGGGAGGCAGCGCCAGCGCCGTCGCATGCGTGGAGCCAGCTTTCGTGGCTGATGCCCTTGCTTTCTACGGCTGCTTG
>JAFQLT010000014.1 GCA_017396545.1 Bacteroidaceae bacterium
CGGCAACTACTCGTCGGGCAAGATGGGCTTTGCCCTTGCCGAGGAGTGTGCAGCACGCGGTGCCGAGGTGACGCTCGTTGCCGGACCCGTACAGATGAAGACCTCGCACCCCGCCATACACCGCATCGATGTGGAGTCGTGTGCCGAGATGTATGAGGCCACCACAGCCGCCTTCACGGAGGCCAACGCCGCCATACTGTGCGCTGCCGTGGCCGACTTCACTCCCGAGACCACTGCCGACACCAAGATAAAGCGCGAGGGCGACGACCTCGTATTGCGCCTCAAGCCCACGCACGACATCGCTGCCGCACTGGGCCGCATGAAGCAGCCCCATCAGCACCTCGTAGGCTTTGCCCTCGAGACCAATGACGAGACCGCCCACGCACAGGACAAGCTGCGCCGCAAGAACCTCGACTTCATCGTGCTCAACTCACTGCGCGATGCCGGTGCCGGCTTCCGCCACGACACCAACAAGGTCACCATCATCAGCGACAGCGACATCAAGGAGTACCCCCTGAAGTCAAAGGCAGAGGTAGCCAAGGACATCGTGGATGAACTGGCAAGAAGAATCCATGCAAGCTAAGGAGGTTGCCTACAGAACCCACCTTAAGGCAATACGAGCGCCGCACCGATGACACAAAAAACGCAGGTACATTCACGAGAATGTACCTGCGCTACTTATACCAACATTGTGCGTTGGATACTTACAATTCAGCGTTCATGGCTTTTCTCTTTTTCTCCACGATAGCGTCGATGACGGCCACGGCAGTGATGTTTACGATATCGCGTACCGAGGCTTCCCAGTCGGTGAAGTGTATGGGTTTGTTCAAGCCCATTTGGATGGGGCCTATCACCTCACCACCATCACCCATCATCTGGATGAGCTGGTAGGCCTGGTTGGCACTGGAGAGATTGGGGAACACGAGGGTATTCACCTCCTTGCCCTGTAGCTTGTTGAAGGAGAATTTCTCATCGCGTAGCTTACCGTTGAGAGCAAACTTTACCTGCATCTCACCATCTACATCCCACTCGGGATACTCGCGGTGCAGGTACTCCACAGCCTCGTGCACCGTGGCCGGGCTTCCCATGGTATCGGTGCCGAAGTTCGAGTAGGAGAGCATGGCCATCACGGGCTTGTGGTTGAAGAACTCTACCGTATGGTTGGCCAGCTTGGCTATGTCGATAAGTGTCTCTGTGTCGGGGTGGCGGTTGATGAGCGTGTCGGCCAAAAAGTAAGTACCCTTCTTGGAGTTCACGATGTGCATGGTACCGAATGTCTTGAACTCGTCCTGTATGCCAATGACCTCCTTGGCCACCTTGATGGTATTGCTGTACTTGGTATACAGACCCGTGATGAAGGCATCGGCCTCGCCTGTCTCTACCATCATCATGCCGAAGTAGTTGCGCTCGAACATCTTATCGTTCGACTCTTGGAAGTTAGCTCCCTGGCGGGCACGTTTCTCGGTGAGGATGCGGGCATAGCGTTCGCGGCGCTCTGCCTCGCGGTCGTGGCGCAGGTTGATGATCTCGATACCTTCGAGGCTGAGCTCCAGTTCCTTGGCGAGCTTCTCGATGCGCTCGTCGTTACCCAAGAGGATGGGGTGGCAGATACCCTCGGCCTTGGCCTCTACGGCAGCCTTGAGCATGGTGGGGTGGATACCCTCGGCAAACACTACGCGCTGCGGATTGCTGCGGGCGGTGTCGTAGAGCTGGCGGGTGAGTTTGCTCTCCTGACCCATGAGCTCACGGAGCTGGGTGGCGTAAGCCTCCCAGTCGGTGATGGGCTTGCGTGCCACACCGCTTTCCATGGCAGCTTTGGCTACAGCCATAGATACGTGGGTGATGAGACGCGGGTCAACAGGTTTGGGTATGAAGTATGAGGGACCGAACGTGAGGTTATTCACGTGGTAGGCCTCGTTCACCACGTCGGGCACGGGCTGCTTGGCCAAGTCGGCGATGGCACGTACGGCAGCCAGCTTCATCTCCTCGTTGATGGCGGTAGCCTGTGTGTCGAGCGCGCCACGGAAGATGTAGGGGAAGCCGATGACGTTGTTGATCTGGTTGGGATAGTCGGAACGGCCGGTAGCCATCAGCACGTCGGGGCGCGATGCCATGGCATCCTCGTACGAAATCTCGGGAGTGGGGTTGGCGAGGGCAAACACGATAGGCATGGCAGCCATGGAGCGCACCATGTCTTGGGTCAGCACATTGCCGCGTGAGAGCCCGAGGAACACGTCGGCTCCCTTGATGGCCTCTGCCAATGTATGTACATCGCGGCGGTCGGTAGCGAAGAACTTCTTCTCCTCCGTCAGGTTGGGGCGGTCGCTGGTGATCACTCCCTTGCTGTCTACCATCAGTATATTCTCGCGACGGGCACCGAGGGCTACGTAGAGCTTGGTGCATGAGATGGCCGATGCACCGGCACCATTGACTACAATCTTCACCTCGTCAATCTTCTTACCGGCTACCTGTAGCGCATTGATAAGACCAGCCGAAGAGATAATGGCTGTGCCATGCTGGTCGTCGTGCATCACGGGGATGTCGAGCTCGGCTTTGAGGCGACGCTCTATCTCGAAACATTCAGGTGCCTTGATGTCCTCCAGGTTGATGCCACCGAAAGTGGGGGCGATAGCCTTTACGGCTTGGATGAACTTCTCGGGGTCCTTCTCGTCTACCTCGATGTCAAACACGTCGATGCCGGCATATATCTTGAACAGCAGGCCCTTGCCCTCCATCACGGGTTTTCCGGCCAGTGTGCCTATATCACCGAGTCCGAGCACGGCAGTGCCGTTGGAGATGACAGCCACGAGGTTGCCCTTCGCGGTATAGTCATAAGCGGCCTGTGGATTCTTTTCGATTTCGAGACAAGGCTCTGCTACACCGGGCGAATAGGCGAGCGATAGGTCTGTCTGGGTACTGTAAGGTTTAGTGGGAACGACTTCAATCTTTCCCGGCTTGCCCTGCGAATGATACAGCAAGGCTGCCTCTTTGGTTATCTTTGTCATCTTTATCTTAATACTTAATGGCTAATACTTATATTCTGTATGGATGCGTATGGATGGTATGCGCTACAAGGATAGTGCCAGCAGGTATATCACTGTTGCAGGAATGGCGAAAAGCATACTGTCCAGACGGTCGAGGAAGCCTCCGTGCCCTGGAAGGATGTGTCCGGAGTCCTTAATGCCCACCTGACGCTTTATCATCGACTCTGTGAGGTCACCGAACGTACCGAACAGTACTATCACAAGAGCCATGCCTACCCATTGCCACGTATTCATGAAGGTGAAGAAATGCGCAACGACAAAGGCACAGGCTACGGTGAGCAGCGCACCACCGATGGAGCCTTCCCACGACTTCTTGGGTGAGATGCGGGGAAAGAGCTTATGGCGTCCCAACGTGACTCCGCTAAGGTAGGCACCCGTATCGTTGATCCAGATGAAGACGTACATGGCTAAGGGAATGGCATAGAAGGGAGCTGTCTCGCTGAAGCAGTCGAACTGTGTGAAGGCCAGCACGTTAATGAGCGAAAGTGGCAACACGACGTATAGCTGGCTCAGCATGATGGCACCCAAGTTGGCGATAGGACTTTCGTGCTTTCCGTAGAGTTCCCTGATATAGCAATACAGCAGGAATAGCAGGTAGGGAACGAGGACAACCATGGCACCTCCTCCAGTGAGGCTATTGAGCCAAAAGGCGAAGAACAGGTAACAACTGCCTATGATGACGATGGGGCGGCTGACCCTGATGGTGCCGCTTATGGATACAATACCCAGAAACTCGTTCACCGTAAGCGCAGTGAGCAACAGAAACAGCACCGCAAGACTAAGCGGGCTGAGATAAGTGCACAGCACTTGTACTGCCACGATGGCTATAGCTGTGAGTGTACGGATGATAAAGTTCTTCATAACGTTGTCGTGCATTGAGGGTTAATGTCTGCGTGGTTTCTCTATATAGGATCAATCAAACTCGAATCCGCCAAAGAGGTTGTCATCGTCCTTGCGTTTACGGGGATGGTCGCTCTTGGGCTTGGCAGGTTTGGTGGGTTCAGAGGGCTTAGAAGGCTCCTCAGAGGGTTCAGAGGGTTCAGCACTCTTTGGGAGCTCAGAGAACCCGGTAGGTTCGACAGGAGTCGAGGCCGCTACGGGCTCGATAGTCCCGGTGGCCTCTATCGGCTCCAATATCTCCTCGCTTCGCGATGCCCAAGGGCGCTTTCCGAATATCTTCTCGGCATCCTCGGCGAAGATGACTTCACGCTCCATTAGCAGACTGGCCAGCTGATGATGGCCTTCTTTGTATTGCAGGAGTATCCGCTTGGCACGTTCATACTGTTCGGCGATGAGGGCTTTCACTTCGTTGTCGATGAGTTCGGCTGTCTTCTCGCTATAGGGTTTGTGCCACTGTTCCTGGCTGTTATAGTAGCAGAGGTTGGGCAACTTGTCACCCATGCCGGCATAGGCTATCATGCCATAGGCCTGCTTGGTTACGCGTTCGAGGTCATTCATGGCTCCGGTCGAGATGTGTCCGGTGAAGAGTTCTTCGGCTGCACGTCCGCCGAGGATGGCGCACATCTCGTCGAGCATCTGCTCCTTGGTAGTGATCTGTCGTTCTTCGGGCAAGTACCATGCGGCGCCGAGTGCCTGTCCGCGAGGCACGATGGTCACCTTTACCAAGGGGTTGGCATACTGCAGGTGCCATGACAGGGTGGCGTGTCCTGCCTCGTGCAGGGCGATGGTGCGTTTCTCCTCTTGGGTGAGCACCTTGGTTTTTTTCTCCAGTCCTCCGATGATACGGTCTACTGCGGCAAGGAAATCCTCCTTCTCCACCTTCCTCTTGTTGTGTCGGGCAGCGATGAGGGCAGCCTCGTTGCATACGTTGGCGATGTCGGCGCCCGAGAATCCCGGTGTCTGGCGTGCCAGTAGGTCGATATCTACGGACTTGTCGAGCTTGAGCGGTTTGAGGTGTACACCGAATACCTCCTTGCGTTCGTTCAGGTCGGGGAGGTCAACGTGTATCTGCCGGTCGAAACGTCCAGCACGCAGCAGTGCCTTGTCGAGGATGTCCACGCGGTTGGTGGCGGCGAGGATGATGACACCCGAGTTGGTGCCGAATCCGTCCATCTCGGTGATCAGCTGGTTCAGCGTGTTCTCGCGCTCATCGTTGCCTCCCATGGCAGGGTTCTTGCCACGGGCTCGGCCCACGGCGTCAATCTCGTCGATGAAGATGATGCAGGGTGCCTTCTCCTTGGCCTGGCGGAAGAGATCGCGTACGCGCGATGCGCCCACACCGACGAACATCTCCACGAAGTCGGAGCCAGAGAGCGAGAAGAAAGGTACGTCCGCCTCACCTGCCACAGCCTTGGCAAGCAGGGTCTTACCTGTTCCTGGAGGCCCCACGAGGAGGGCTCCCTTGGGGATTTTTCCGCCCAGTTCGGTGTATTTCTCGGGTTTCTTGAGGAACTCCACAATCTCCTGCACCTCCTGCTTGGCTTCGGCCTGTCCCGCCACGTCCTTGAAGGTGACACGGTTGGCACCGCCCTTCTCGAAGAGTTGGGCTTTCGACTTGCCTACGTTGAACACACCGCCCGGGCCTCCGGCCCCTCCTCCGCCCATGCGGCGCATGATGAATACCCACACTCCGATGAGGAGGATAAAGGGAAAAATGTTCCAGAAGAGGTTGCTCAGGGTGTTGTCTTTCTTCTTGTAGTCGAGCTTACCGTTGAAGGCTCCCTCTTTCTCCTGTTCGTCGAGGAAACGGTCGAGTGCTTCTATCGACCCAGCTTCGAGGAGGAGCACCACGGGTTGTCCCGTCTGTACGGCTGATTGTCCGAAGATGCGTACGGCCGAGTCGGGGATGATGGTGAGCTCAACCTTGTTGTCGTCGTATGCCACCACCTTTTCGGCATAGCCCTTGCTGACATACTCCTTGAACTCAGAATAAGAGATGTTACGCGTGATGCCTTCTGTGGCATCGCCCCCTTGTATCCACATGAACACCAGTGCCATGAAGATGATGGAGTATATCCACGAGAGATTGAATTTCGGGGTTTTCTTGGGTCCCCCCGAACCGGCAGGATTGCCACCCGGATGTTGTTGTTGACTACTCATTGTCGTTTTCAGTCAAGGTTAGGTATATTGGTCAATTGTGCATCGGCCCACAGGTTTTCGAGGTTGTAGAAGGTACGGTCCTCAGGGATGAAGATGTGTACCAGCACATCGCTGTAATCCATGGCTACCCAACGGGCGTTGCGTAGCCCCTCCACGGCAGCGGGCTTCGTCCCGGCATGAATGCGCACATAGTCGCCCACCGAATCAGCTATAGCTGCCACCTGTGTGGGGGTATTCCCCTCACAGATAACAAAAAACTTACACACAGTGTTGTCCGTAGCCGTAAGGTCGGCCACTACGATGTCTTTTCCTTTCTTTTCCTGAATGCCTTCAACGATTCTATTAACCAGTTCTTTTGTCTCGCTCATATATGTAAATATACTTTGTCCTTTTATAATTACTTTTAACATGCAAAGGTACAATGTTTTCTTGAAAACTCGGTATTTGCAACGGTTAAATTATAATGGCTAATGCAAAAAATGATGAAAAGGGAAGAATGAGACGTGATTGTCCTTGCACAGGAGAATATAAGATCTGTTTGGATTTTACCGCTAATAAGTTTTTGTTATACTTTTCAGTTTATTTGAGGCTCTTTTTACCATCTTTACACTCTTTGTTCTTGCAAATAGACCACTATTTGCTGCGACCAAACAGTGCAAATCTGCTCAAAAATACCTCTCAACTAAACTTGAAATAAAATCCAAACAGATTCTAAA
>JAFQLT010000015.1 GCA_017396545.1 Bacteroidaceae bacterium
AGCAAGGGAGTTTGCCCGCCGCGCCCAGAGTTACCGCCGCTACTACGACCAGGAGCACGGCACGCTGCGTCCCCTCACAGCGGACGGCACCTTCCTTGGCGACTTTGACCCTGCCACGGGCAAGCACTTTGAGAACGTCCCCGGATTCCACGAGGGATCTGCATGGGCCTACACCTTTGCCTCTACACATGACGTTGAGGGGCTCACGCGCCTCATGGGCGGCAAGCGTGCTTACATAAACAGCCTACAAAGCGTATTCGACAACGGGCACTACGACCCTGCCAACGAGCCCGACATCGCCTACCCTTACCTCTTCAGCCGATTCAAGGGAGAGGAGTGGCGCACACAGAAGGAGGTGAAGGCACTGCTCGACAAGCACTACCTGAACGCACCACACGGCATTCCCGGCAATGATGACACGGGCACCATGTCGGCCTGGGCCGTATTCTCCATGATGGGCCTCTACCCCGACTGCCCAGCCACACCCTATTATACAATTACCACGCCCACCTTCGACAAGGTGAACATCAATACTGCGCAAGGCGAGGTCAGCATCATCACGCATCGCCCCGACACGACATGCCACTACATTGAGCGCATAAGCCTCAACGGCAAACGTAGCGGATACCGCGTTCACCATCAAGACCTGATGGGAGGCATTATAGAGATAACCATCAACAACGAGCAATAAGCAGTTTGATGTTACCACATGTTGCGATACTATTACTTTTACTGATCCAATTGCGTATATGAATTGTTTTTCGTACCTTTATGGCATGAATCAATGGATATTAGCATTACTATGTCTCTTCTGTACGCACCCCGAGGGAGTGCTCGAAGTAGCGAAGAGATACCTCGGGACTCCCTATGCATCAGGAACTCTGGAGACAGAAGGTTGCGAGCGGGTCATCATTAATGAAGATAGCGTAGACTGCACCACTTTCGTGGAGCTCACAGTGGCCCGATGGCTAACCATGCAGGACGACAGCTTCACCATGGAGCAGCAGGTACAGCACCTGCGCTACCGCAACGGCAATGTGAAAGGATACCTGTCACGCTTACACTACTTTACCGATTGGGTGGCCGAGAATTCTCACCGTGGCATATGGCGCGAGTTGGGTCCCACAGGAGAGCATCCCCACTTGTGGACACCCGATACGGTCACGCTATCCTTCATGAGCAACCACCCCAACAGTTATCCTTACCTCAAAACTCATGCCTGTGCGACAGACTCCATACGGCAGATAGAGCAACGCTATGCCCACTACCCTATACACTACATCGGTAAGGAGCATCTTGCCCTCCCCCCTCAAGAACTGCCCATCTGTAATGGTGACATACTAGCCATGGTAACTACCATCGATGGGCTTGATGTAACGCATCTTGGCTTTGCGGTATGGAAGGGAACAGCCTTACACCTAATGCATGCCTCAATGCACCATGGCAAGGTGATTATCGATGAGCGCACTCTGTACGACTACCTCAAACCCCGCAAGAACTGTCCGGGGGTGAGGGTAGTAAGACTACATGGGATAAACGATGCGCATTGACCAAAATTTATTTGCAAGCACATACGTTTTGCCTATATTTTACGTTCATAGATAATGATGAAAAAGGCTGTTCTACTCATACTATTGCTGAGCCTCAATATCGGTATGCTCCACGCCCAGGAGAGCACACCGACAGGTAGTGTTGTCCTCAAGGGACGCGTCACCGATGAGACCGGCAGCCCCGTAGAAATTGCCAACATCTGGGTAGCCCGCCAAATGAGGGGTACTACCACTAATCTCAGAGGCGAATACTCAATAACACTAACCACTGCCGACACAGTGGAGATTACCTTCTCCATGATAGGTCACCAGACACGTAAACGCATACTCTACAGCCCCACGGGAGTGATAACGATCGACGTGATGCTCCCCCACTCCAACACGGCTTTACAGGGGGTTACCATACGCGAGACACGCCGGCAGACGAATGCCATGCAGCATCTCTCACAGAAACAGGCACGGCTACAGCCCGATGCTTCGGGTGGATCAGTAGAATCGTTCATCGCTACACAGGCGGGAGTGAGCAACACCAACGAGCTATCATCAACCTACAATGTACGTGGAGGAAACTACGATGAGAACTCCGTCTATGTCAATGGAATAGAAGTTTACCGACCGCTGCTCATCCGTGCAGGCCAACAAGAGGGGCTCAGCTTCATCAACCCCGACATGGTAGAAAACATCGGTTTCTCATCTGGAGGATTCGAAGCTCGCTACGGAGACAAGATGAGCAGTGTACTCGACATCACCTACCGTAGACCAACACAATTCGAGAGCAGCCTCTCGGCAAGTCTGCTCGGTGCCAACGCGTACATAGGCATAGGCAAGGAAGGTAGATGGAGCATGGCACATAGCCTGCGCTACAAAACAAGCCAATACCTATTAGGCACGCTCGACACACATGGCGAATATGCTCCCTCGTTTGTAGACTATCAGACCTATCTGACCTACAAGCTTTCCGAGCAATGGGAAGCAGGATTCATAGGAAACATATCACAAAACAAATACAGATTTATCCCTTCAGACCGCAGCACATCGTTTGGCACGCTGGAAGACGCAAAGGATTTCAAGGTCTATTTTGGCGGACGTGAGGAAGACATGTTCCGCACGTGGTTCGGGGCACTCAACCTTACCCACACCGCCAATGCCAACCATATCCTCACGCTCAACCTTTCGGCCTACCGCACTGATGAGGAGGAGACTTTCGATATCGTCAGCCAATACTGGCTCAACGATGTAGACGAGGAAAAGAACATGGGTGTAGGCACCTATATGGAGCACGCACGTAACTACCTTGCAGCTTCAGTAGTATCGGCAGGATTGGGCGGTAAGCATACCTTCGGACAGCACGAGCTGCAATGGGGGACAGAATATAAGCAGGAACATATTGCCGATGACATCAACGAATGGGAGATGCGTGATTCGGCGGGCTATTCACTGCCTCATACAGGCGAACGCATTGAACTGATCTATAATCTCCGTTCACAGAACGAGGTGCGCAACCACCGTTTTTCGGCCTTCATGCAAGACACATGGCGACAACATACCGATGTAGGACTTTTTATCCTCAATGGCGGCATGCGCTTCTCCTATTGGACATGGAATGGTGAGCCACTCCTATCGCCCCGCCTATCGATAGGCTTCATCCCCGAAAAGAACGAGAGATTCACCTTCCGCCTTGCCACAGGCATATACTACCAAAGTCCTTTTTATAAAGAGTTTCGCGACACGGTACAGGCTGGAGGCTCATCTTACGTACGGCTCAACAAAGGAATCAGATCACAACGCTCAATACAGGTGGTAGGAGCCATGGACTATCAGTTTCGAGTATGGGACCGACCTTTCAAGCTCACTACAGAAGTGTACTACAAGTCTCTATCGAATCTCATCCCATACAATGTAAACAATGTACGCCTCACTTATTATGGTGAGAACTGCGCTTCGGGCTACGCTTCCGGACTCGACATGAAGCTGTTCGGCGAGTTCATCCCCGGCACCGACTCATGGATTACAGCATCCATCATGCGCACCGAGGAGAAGATTGACGGCAAATGGTATCCAAGACCCACAGACCAGCGGTTCAACCTCTCGTTCTGCTTCACCGACTACTTTCCCAATTCAGATCGCTGGCAGATGAATCTTCGGGCCGTGTATGCCAACGGTCTCCCCTTCGGACCTCCCCACTCGGGGCGCGAGCGCCTGATATTCCGCGCTCCTGCCTACCGCCGTGTCGACATCGGCATGAGCTACCGCCTTGTCAACAACGAAGAGCGCACCATCACCTACGGTTGGCAACGCCATTTCCGCAACATTTGGCTAGGAGCCGATGCCTTCAACCTCCTCGGCATACAGAATGTCAACTCCTATTATTGGATTACCGACACGGAGAATCACCGCTATGCAGTACCCAACTACCTCACGGGGTTGCGACTCAATGCACGTCTCTTGATAGAATTCTGACATTACCCAAAGGGGCCCCATCCGGCTCCCAGATGCCGGCGAGCAAGGGAAGATAGCTTCTCACTTGCGCAGGTTCAGTTCCACGATATAGTCCGTGCCCGTAGGAACCTCATCGAAGAGGAGGGTTATTCCCTCCTTTGTGCGTTTCATCTTCAGGGGCTTTTGTGTGTCGTAGACGAATGCCTTTTTCACCTTGCCTTGCAGAGGCAAGTGGAGTTCTTTGGCATCAAGATTGAAGATATGTACAAACAGACGGTCACCCTTACGCGTGGTCACTCCCCACTCCTGGGCAGGGATGTCTCCGGCAGTGGTGCCATAGATAGTCTCACCATATCGGTTGGTCCACTCGCCTATTGCTTTCAATCGCTCGAGTGCCGCTGCGGGCAGCTCGCCATTAGGCTGGGGGCCGATGTTGAGCAGGAGGTTGGCACCTTTTCCCGAGGTGCTCACAAGGTAGCGTATCAGTGTGTCGGCACTCTTGTAGTTCTGGTCGATGATCTTGTACCCCCACATGCCGTTCATGGTCTGGCAGGTCTCCAAAGGAAGCTTGCTAACATCTTGCCCCGACAGTCCAGCCTTGTTCTCACCCGGGAGGTCACGCTCGAAGATTTGTATATCTTCACCCTCTATAGGTGTCTGATGGTGATTGTTCCCCACAAGACACGCAGGCTGCAAGCGATGGATGAGTGCGTATTGTTCTTCAAGTTGCCAGTCGAAGGGTATGGAGTCCTGGTCATGATCCCACCAGCCATCAAACCATATGGCACCTATCTCTCCGTAGCGGGTAAGCAGCTCGGTGAGCTGACAGTTCATGAAGCTATAATAGGAGGGCCAATCGGCCTTCTGCATATCCTTACCCGTATGGCGTCCCGTGCGTCCTGCGGGGTAGTCATCACGGGTCCAGTCGATATGCGAATAGTAGAGGTGCAGCTTGATGCCCTGCCGGTGACACTCGTCGGCCAATTCCTTGATGACGTCGCGTCCGAAGGGAGTAGCATCTACGATATTATAATCAGATTGGTTGGTATTCCACATGGAGAAACCATCATGATGGCGCGAGGTGAAGCAGATATACTTGGCACCAGCGGCCTTGATGGCGCTCACCCAGGCCTTGGCGTCAAAGTTTATCGGATAGAATGCCGATGCCGCCTTGGCATACTCCTTGTTGTCGATGTTGGCATTGGTCATATACCATTCGCCCTGCGCAAACATGCTGTATATGCCCCAATGGATGAATATGCCCAACTTGCTGTCGGCAAATTCCTGCCGTGCCTCGAGGTTCTCCAGTGCAGGCACATAAGTGGCAGTAGGTTCCTGCGCAACGAGATGTCCTACAAACATAGCCGCCAATGCGGTCAGTAGGGCCTTTTTATATCCTGTGTCATTCATACTGTTATAAAGTGTTGGTTGATTTGATGTGCAAGATACGGAAAATAACTTATATATACAAGCGTCCCCGAAAGCTGTGTGCTCTCAAGGACGCTTGTCTTCTTCTTCAGCCAGCCAAGAATTGCTTGTCAGATGCTGAAGGTGCCTTCCACCAGCTTACCCATAGCCCATACGGCACGTACGTTGAGCTTGTCGTCGAGTACCATGATGTCGGCATCCTTGTCTTTCTGGAGAGAGCCCTTGCGGTCATACACGTTCATAATCTTGGCAGGAGTTTCCGAAGCCATGCGTACCGCGTCTTCGAGAGGAATCTCGGCCTTCTGCACCAAGGTTTGTATCAGGCGGTCCATGGTGGCTACCGAACCTGCGAGTGCTGAGCGGTCAGAGAGCTTGCACACTCCGTCCTCGATGATTACGCGGGGGTCGAATGCCGTGGTACTGTCGCTGGCAGCGCAAGCCAGGGCATCGGTGATGACACAGGCGCGTTCCACACCCTTGATGCGGTGGATAAGACGCAAGATAGTGGCAGGTACGTGTACACCGTCGGCAACCACCTCTACGGTCATGTCCTCGTGCAGGTAGATACTCTCTACCGTACCCTCGTACTTGTATTCGCGGCGCTTGTGGAAACCAGGCATCGCGTTGTAGAAGTGCGTAGCGTGGGTGTAGCCGCTCTTGCGGGCTGCATGGATGTCTTCATATTCGGCTTGTGTGTGAGCCACAGAGGCCAGAATGCCCTTCTCGGTGATATACTTGCCGAACTGCATGGCACCGGGAAGCTCAGGTGCAGCATCCCAACGCTTGATGCAACTCCACTTCTCCACCAAGGGGATGTATTCCGTGGGGTCGGGGTTCTTGATGTTCTCGGGAATCTGTCCGCCCGCCATAGCCATGTTCAGATAGTGACCCTCGAGGTGCAGACCGAGCACAGGGCTGTCGGGCTCGTTCATCAGCTTGGTGCACACCTCGGCCGCAGCCTCGATCATGGGCACGGTGGATGAGGACAGCGTGGGGAAGATACTTGTGGTACCATGCTTCATGTGAGCGGCAACAGCCCCACGGAAAGCCTCTTCGGTACCCTCCATGAAGTCGCATCCGCCACCACCGTGAACGTGTATTTCCACACCGCCGGGCACTACATACATACCCTTTGCGTCAATTACATCTGCACCAATCACTGCAAGGTCGCAGTTGGTGACTTCTAAAATCTTGTTGTCGCGGATGATTACCGAGCCATCCTTGAGCCAACCCTGAGGAGTCAGAATCTTGGCATTGATAATTTGTGTTAACATGCTTATGTGTTTTTGTAGAAGTGTATCTGTATATGAATACTATTGCCAGTACAAAGGTAGAACTTTTTTTAAGAATATGCAGCTATAATCCAACAAAAAACAGCACGAAATTTGCAGGAGTGCCGTTTTTTTCCCTACCTTTACGGTGAAATACACGAAAAGTCATGATACGAGCCGCACGCCGCCCCATAATGTTCTTCCTGCTCGCTGCCCTATCGGCATGCAATGCACAGGACAGCAAAGAGTGTCCTGGCAGCTATGTAGACCCGCTCATCGGCAGCGGAGGACACGGTCATGTATTCGTGGGCGCCAACGTACCATTCGGCATGGTGCAGTTAGGGCCTACCAGTATTAACCAAACATGGGATTGGTGCTCAGGGTACCATCAAGACGAAGCCTCAGTAATTGGTTTTTCGCACACACACCTTAGTGGCACAGGCATAGGCGACCTCTTCGATGTGACCGTAATGCCCGTAACAGGCGAGGTGACCTATGCACGAGGTACCATAGAGGAGCCCGAAAGTGGGCTGTGGTCTATGGCCGACCGCTCACAAGAGATTGCCGAGGTAGGCTACTATGCCGTACCACTGACACGCTACGGCATTAAGGCTGAGATGACAGCCACTGCGCGAGTTGGTATGCATCGCTACACCTTCCCCAAGGCCGATGATGCCGCCATCGTCATTGATTTACAGAATGGTGGATGTTGGGACCGTACGACAGAGACCTTCATGCAAGCCGAAGGCTACAGCCGCATCGTAGGTTACCGTCGCTCACGAGGCTGGGCAGCCGACCAGCATGTCTATTTCGTGGCTGAACTGAGCAAGCCTTTTGACTCCTTTACGCTACATGGACGTGACCAGATGTATGGACGCGCGTCATTCACCACAGCTGAAGGCGAAGAGTTGGTGATGAAGGTAGCCCTATCGGCTGTAAGCATCGATGGAGCACGACATGCTATGGAAACAGAACTTCCCGGATGGGACTTTGATGCCACACGCAGAGAGGCACTGGAAGCATGGGAGCATGAATTGGCACGCGTACGCATCGAGACTCCAGACGAACACACCAAACGCATCTTCTACACCGCCCTATACCACACGATGATAGCTCCCGCCATTTTCAGCGACGTGGATGGCAAGTACCGCGGTGCCGATGGCAACATCTATCACAGCACCATACCCCACTACACCAATTTCTCGCTTTGGGACACCTACCGCGCCAAGCACCCCTTGATGACTATCATACAGCCCGAACGGGTGGGACAGTTCGTAAACTCGATGATTGACATCTGCGACCAACAGGGCGACCTCCCCGTGTGGCACCTCTGGGGCAACGAGACCAACTGCATGGTAGGCGACCCCGCCATACCTGTCGTGGCCGATGCCATCGTCAAGGGCATCAAAGGATTCGACCGAAAACGCGCCTTTGCAGCCATCAAGCAAACCGCAGGTACTCTTGAGCGAGGTAAGCAGTACCGTTCCACCTATGGCTACATTCCCTGCAATCTAATGCGCGAAGCAATAGCCTACGACATGGAGTATGCCTTAGCCGATGGGGCAGCTGCCGAGGCTGCCAAGGTGTTGGGACACGAAGATGATTACGAGCATTTCACCCGCATGAGCCACTCATACCGCACCTACTTTGACATGGAGACAGGATTCATCCGAGGCGTAGACGATAAAGGGAAGTTCCGTACCCCCTTCAACCCCTACTACGCATCGCACCGCGCCGACGACTACTGCGAAGGCAACGCCTGGCAATACACCTGGCTCGTACCGCATGACATTGAGGAATATGCCACCCTATTCGGAGGACGCGAAGTCTGTATCGATCGCCTCGACTCGCTCTTCCTCGCCCCCTCGACCATCGAGGGCGCCCCCTCGCCCGACATTTCCGGCATGATAGGGCAGTACGCCCACGGCAACGAGCCCAGTCATCACATCCCCTACCTCTATGCCATGCTGGGAGCACCGCACAAGACCGCAAAGCAAATACGCGAGGTGATGAGAACACAGTACCGCGATGCGCCCGATGGCCTTCCGGGCAACGAAGATATGGGACAGATGTCCGCATGGTACATCCTCTCGGCATTAGGGCTATATGAGGTGGAGCCCGCCAGCGGTCGATATTGGTTCGGCTCGCCCATCATCGATCGTGCAGAGCTGTCGGTGGAAGGAGGTACATTCACTATCGAAGTACTCAACAATAGTGCAACACGTCCCTATATAAAATCAATAAAGCTCAATGGAGAGCACTACACGCTGCCCTATATAGACCATGCAGACCTCGCAAGAGGAGGGGTACTGACAATAGAGATGAGCAACGAATATCGGCAATAGAGAACTATGGCAAAGAGCAACTACAAAGAAGACAACAAAGCCTACCTCAGACAAAAATCCACCGAGGAAGGCATACACGCCACCGCGCAGGGCGTGCTGTACGAGGTACTGAAGTCAGGCACAGGCAGCAAGGCTACGATACGCAGCATCGTGACAGTATACTACAAGGGCATGCTCATCGACGGAACCGTATTTGACGACAACACCCGACAGGGATACCCCGACGCCTTCCGTCTGGCCGACCTCATCACGGGGTGGCAGATAGCCCTCACCCAAATGTGCCCTGGCGACAAATGGCGCATCTACATACCGGCCGAAGTCGGTTATGGCAACACAAGTGTAGCAGGTATCCCTAAGCACTCCACACTGATATTCGAGATTGAGATGATAAGCGTGAGCTAAGAGGACGGGGATAGCCCACGAAGACGGTAAGCGTATACAGCCCACACACCATACAGCACCATCTGCACACACAAAGCCATCAGCTCGGGAAACACATCGCAGAGCGATGCCTCCATGGCACTCAACTTGACGTAGGCAAGGAGAGCCGGTGCGGCAGGGATGATGCAGTGTACGGCACGCCAGTACCAGGGCATCAGCTCCAAGGGGAACGACACCCCCGACAGGAAGATGAGTCCTATGGAGAAGAAGGCAATAAGGAGTATGGGAGCCTCGGGGTCGGTGTACCATCGCGACAGTGCGAGTCCTAAAAATGAGGTACTGAGGATATAAGGCACCATCAGCACTACTAGGCTAATACCCGAAGCGGCATGGGGAATATCAAAGAACAGTGGGAGGAGGCCCGTCAGAAAGAAAGCGAACACCGCATAGAGCACACCATACGTAAGACTTTTGCCCCACACCAGTGAAAGGGCTATAGACCAGCGATTACGATGCAAACGGGCATAGGGGCGCAGCCTCCGTTCGCGACATTCACTACCCGTCATCATAGCCACGAGCATCATCAGTGTCTGAAAGATGATAATCATCAGCACCGAAGGGATGAGGTAGATGCCATACCCTTCGGTCGGATTGTATAATGCCGTGCCCACCACCGTGACAGGACTCTGCGTAGCCACTGCCGCCAGTCCCTGCAAGGAGAGGAGCGGGAGCAATTGGGTGCGGTACTCCCCATCCATCGCCTCCATCACCTGCAGATTGGCCTTCTCCAAAGATTCGTAGTTGAGAAAGGCATCCGTAGAAGCGTAAAAAGGGTATATAGCCTGACGCCCCTCATAGAATAGCGTCTCGAAATCATCGGGCAGATACAGAATACCGAAGACCTCGCCTTGCGTCATCAGCTGCTTGGCTGCATCCATATCAGATACTTCATATGTGACAGCAGCTTCGGGTGTGGCATCAAGCCAACGGACATATTGGCGACTGAGCGAAGAGCATGAGTAGTCGACCACAGCCACCGGCACATCATGCACCACATTGGGAGCATACGTATAATTATACAGCAGTCCATACACGAGCACGCCACCCACGAGCACCAGCAATACAGAGTAGCTGTGTCCGATGGCACGCATCTCGCGCCATGCCACCCTAAGGCATAGAGGAAGGTCACTCCAACGTATCATAACGGCGTCGTATTAGGATTCGTCTCAAGCGAGGCAACAGCAGTAGGGCTATTAGAGGAAACAGACATAGCACTGCCAACGAGAGGTAACAAGAGGTAAAGCCTCCGTCAAAATAGACCATCTGCTGCATAGCCACTGTGAAATGGCGCACGGGAAAGAGCAATGCTGCATACTGCACGATGGGAGACATGGCGGGTAGCGGGAAGGTGAGCCCCGAGAGCGTAGCACCCAGCGACCCTACCATAGAGACGATGCTGATGACAAACGAGAGCACCGGCAGCAGCGCATAGAGTAGCACTGCCACACTCTGCGTGGCTATCACGAAGAGAACACAAAGGAGACTGAAAAGCCCCATATCCCCAGCGAAGGGGATGTTCACAAAACGGAAGAAGACCACATTGGCCAGCAAGGCCTCCGCAACAAATAGCACCGTATAGGGCAGCAGTTTGCCCATGACAGCACGAAGGATATTACCGTCGGCTGCCTCAAGCCACGCTCTGCCAGTACCCTCCTTCCCCTCAATGCCGATGGCATAGAGCGTCACCAGCAACACCAATATCTGAAACATGATGTAGAAGATGGGCAGCGTGAGGTAGACGGAGTAGTTGAGCGAAGGGTTATACAGAGCATGGTCATCGCTTGTCATGGGCAGGAGGAATGTCTCGATACCCTCCTCGGTGGCTCCCAGCGTAACAGCCTCGACCACGATAGGAGCCATGCGCACCGGAAGGAGAGCCTGCTCGAAGGCGCTCATCACCTCGCCCCCTACAGCCAATAGGGCATAATGGTAGTAGTAGTTGAGCGTAACCCCATTGCCGCGAACCATATCTGCTTCAAAGTTCGAGGGGATGGAGAGGTAGCCATATATCTCCTTGCGCTGTACCGCTGCCCGCGCTGCCATATCATCGGCATAGTGGTGCCGCACATCAAGAGTGGGCACTGCCGACACCGAGCGCACCACCTCACGCGAAGCCGATGTATTATCGGCATCGACCACCCCAACGGGAATATGTTCCATCTGCCCTGAGCCGAAGATGGTGGCCATAAAGCCAATCAGAAACAGCGGAAGCACCACCGCTGCACCTATATATATACGGCGCGAAGTCATACGATGGAGCTCGCGAAGGAAAGGAGAGGAGGTCTCCCCCCTGCCTCTCCCAAGGAGAGGTGATTCGACCATCGCGAAAAAGTTCCTATTGCGAAGCATCATTAGAATCTCTTATTATCGAACTATAGAGTTCCCCTCCCAAGGAGGGGTTAGGAGAGACTACTCCAACTCCAGCAATACCGTCATTCCCGGCCTCATCCCCTCAACGGGTGTTGCGGGACGTAGTCGCACCTCAAAGGTGCGCATATCATAGCTTCCTGCCTGCTTGGTCGACTTCCATGTGGCGAAGCTGCCTAACGGACTGATGTAGTAGACCTCAAGCAGCACATCATTGCGAGCAAGAGCGGGAACACTCGCCACAAAGCGCTTGCCCATACGGAAATGAGGCATCAGGTCCTCCCGCACGTTGAACACCACATAACTGTCATCGAGTACCACAAGGCTCATGATGGGTGCACCTGGAGCCACCAGTTCGCCTCGTTTGGGGTATACGTTGGCAATCTGTCCGTCAGTCGGGGCCGTCAGTTTGGCATCCACAAGTAGTGCCGCCACCTCATCGACGGTGCTTGCTGCGGCCTCCACCATGTTGCGGCTTGCCTCACGGTCCTCGCTCCTCACCCCATCGAGTGCCAGACGATACTGCTCATAGGCCGACCGTTCGGTAGCCCGGGTGGACAGCATCGCCGCTTCCGCCTCATCGTAGCGCTGGCGAGCCACCACGCTATCGCGATACAACACTCCTACGCGCTCGTAAGTCCTTTCAGCAAGGTCGGCCTGGCTCTTCGCCGCCTGCCATAGCTGATAGGCCGAGGCCACCACCTGACTGCGAGTGCCGGCATCGACCTTGCGGTTCTCCTCTTTCGTGGCCTGATGCAATGCCTCACTCTTGCGGTACTGTGCCTGCACAATGGGACTGTTGATGATTACGAGCGTATCGCCCCGACGCACGTCGTCGCCCTCGCGCACCAAGAAGGAATCAATGCGCCCCAAGAGCTTGCCGCTGATGCGTATCTCCGTAGCTTCCACCTCTCCCTGCAGGGTCAGCGAGGGTTTATGCGTCAGCAGCAATCCAGCAGCTGTGATGATGACCATCGCAGCGAGCAATGCTACGAAAGCGATAAAAAGATATTTGCGGTTCTTTTCCATATCGTCTACTAAAAACACTCACCGAATATACTCACCAAACTCTTCCGTCATGCCACACAGCGCCAGCAGATTGGCCAAGCCCACATCGTAGGCATAATAGGCAGCCAAACGAGCGAGATACACCTCTGACAAGGCATTCTCGGCATCGATCACTTCGGCTGACGTGGCCATCCCTTCAGCAAAGGCGATGCGGCGCATACGCACCAGTTCCTCATTCAGCGCGATGCTGGTGTCGAGCACCTTCACCTCATCACATGTACGCTGCAGCGTGGCATACAGCTCTGCCACGGCAACAGCCAGTTCGCCTTCAGCCTCTTCGCGACTCCACGCCAGCGATTGCTTGGCAAGGCGTGTCTGGGCAATTTGGCTCTCCCGCTCCAGTCCATCGAAGAGGTTCCATGTGAAGCCCACACCGACGATAGTGCGCGGCAGCAGGTTGCTGGGCAGGCCATGAGCATAGAGCGTTTGCTTGCCAAACAGCGCCACGTCGGGCAGGTAACCGCCCTGGTCCATCCGCAGTTTGTCGCGGGCCATCAGTTCTTCCACGCGAAGCGTGCCCAATGCAGGATTGTTGCTGCGCATGGCATCGATGAACAACTGCAGTTCAGGTAACTGCAGGTTCACAAACAGAGGCGATGTGGGAGTTATCGTCAGTGCACTGTCTGCCATACCCAACTGCTGCTTCAGCGCTATCTGGGCAGTCTGTATCGCACTCTGGGCACGGTTCCATTCCCGGAGAGCCTCTTCCATATTTACCTGAGCAAACAACCGCGCCGCCTTGTCGATCATCCCCACCGACTCGAGCCGCTGGGCATCCCGATAATGCTTCAGAAGTGCCTCATATCTATTATGGCACACCTGCTCGGTCTGCAGCGCAAGCACAAGGCCATAGTAACGTTCCACGAGCAGCACCTGCTCGGCATCAGCCACTTGGTGTCTGCTCACCTCAGCCACATCGGCCATCCGGCGAGCCATCTTGTCGGCATACCACCGTTTGCCCCCACTGAAAGCGACCCACTCGGCCGTAAGTTCCACGGAGGCAATATCTTGAGGCAACAGCGGAAAAGAAAGCGTATGCTCCCCCACCCTGTCCAGCAACCCCGTGATGAGCTGTTCTGACGGAAATATACGTTGTACATAGTCCTTGGCCAGGTCGGTAAAGCGCGACAACGGTTGACGCACCTCGACCCGTTCCGACAGATGGGCATACAGTCCATTGGCCTGCACATGTGGCCACCATAGGGCACGAGCCTTGCCTTGCTCATGACGCGCTATCGCCACATCTGCATCGGCAACTCTCAGCGATTTGCTCTTGCTCAACATCCGCGCCTTGGCTTCGGCATAGCTATAGACTGTTTCCTGAGCTGCAAGCGGAAGAGACGATACGATACAAAGGACAGCTACAAGATATCTCATGAGGCAATGATACGGAAAAGGCTATATTCCCATAACATTGTCTCAACACATTTGTTTATGCCGAAAGCACAGAACAGTCACCATCAACTAATAATATAAGTTAAAGTTTATCCTCGGAACGCAAATTCTTAAACTTTTAGTTGCACGGATGGGAACAATTGTTTTCCTTTGTCGCAGCAATCAACTAAAACTTTAGGAATAATGAAAAGAAGCAATGAACTTACTCGGGCTGAGTTGCAGGTAATGAACATCTTGTGGGACCTGCAAAAGGCCTCTGTCAGTGAAGTCTTGGAGCAGTTCCCCGACCCCAAGCCTGCCTATAATACCGTATTGACCTTCCTGCGCATACTGAAGGAGAAGCAATATGTAGCCAGTGAGGCCGTTGGCAAGCAGCACCGGTTCTACCCTCTCGTGCAGCACACCGAATACAGTAGCCGTTTTCTCCAGAATGTGAAGAACAACCTCTTCCGTGGTTCGGCAACAGACCTCGTCAACTTCTTCGTCAAGGAGGAGAACCTTTCGGCTGCGGAGATTGAGGAGCTGATTGCCTTGCTGAGGAAGAACGAATAATTCAATTCGCTGAGGATTCGGAGAACTCGAAGGGTTTCGAGAACTTTGAGAACACTGAAAGCTCATAACTTATAATTTAGAAAGATGATTGCATTTTTATCCTATATATTAAAGGTATCGCTCACCTTGTCCGCTTTCTACCTATTCTACACACTGCTATGTAGCCGCGACACATGGCATCGTGCCAACCGCCTGTTGCTGCTCTTCATCCTCGCCCTCTCGGCGGTAGTGCCTTTAATGCATATTGATTTGGGCATTGCGGCTACCGAGGCTGCAGTGGAGATTGGCGAGCTGGGCAGTGTGTTTGAGGCAGATCCAGTAGAGATGGCTGCCATGACAGATGAACCTGCGTCGCTTTGGCAGCGCATCCCTTGGGAGCAGATTCCTTGGCAGCTATTCCTCATGGGCCTCTACCTTGCTGGGCTGACCGTATATATCGTCAAGTTCATTGGCGGACTGGCCTCCATCATGCTCCTTATCCGCAAGAGCAAGCAGCATGAGATGGCCGATGGCACCATCCTCATCACCCACACCAAAGACTACAGCCCCTTCTCGTGGATGCACTACATCATCGTGTCGGAGAGCGACCTCCACGAGAACCATGATATGATACTCGCTCACGAGCGAGCCCACATCCGTCTCCTCCACTCGTGGGACCTGCTCTTCGTGCAGCTCTGTGCCACGGTGCAGTGGTTCAACCCCGCCGCCTGGCTCCTCAAACGCGAGCTTGAGGCCATCCACGAATATGAGGCCGACAGTGCCACCCTGCGCCAGGGCTTCGACGCCCGCCAATACCAACTGCGCCTGTTCGAGGCTGCCGTGGGCGTGAAGTTCAATTCCATGACCAATAACTTTACCAATTGTTCCACTAAAAAACGTATTATTATGATGATGAAAAAACAAACCAGCCCGTGGGCACTGCTCAAAGCGTTGTATGTGCTCCCCGTAGCCTTCGCTGCCGTAGCCGTAATCTCCTGCACCTCGCCGAGGGAGAAGAAAGCAGATTTTCAACTTTCAGACATTACTGTAAGTGGCGATAACCCGCTTCTCGTATTTACCTTTGAAGACAGTACGAAGGTCAATATCCAAGGCAAGCGACTCAACCCAGACGGTAACCCCGACTTCGATTACCTCAAAGTATGTGGACTGACATCCGAAAATATCGACGGGATTGCTGCATTGCAGAGCGAAGAGGCCGAAGCTATATTCGGACGATCAGGAGTAAATGGAGCAATCCATTTTCAAGTCAAAGGCAAGACCGCCAAGGACATGACCTCAGCCCTGGCCGAGTATGCCCAGCATATAGGTAGTGAAGGGCCGCTGAAAATCAACATCAAGAGACCTGCCAGCATTGATGAGATTCAAGTCGTAGGCTACAACTCTGCACCAAAGGCCGAAGAGCAGGGCGAAATCTTCCAAGTAGTGGAAGAGCAGCCCATGTTCCCCGGAGGTATGGAGGAGATGATGAAATTCTTGCAGCAAAACATCAAGTACCCGATAGAGGCTCAAGAGCAGGGAAAGCAGGGCCGTGTCATCGTACAGTTCGTAGTAAACAAGGATGGCAGCATCAGCAACGACTCGGTAGTTCGCTCCGTAGATCCCCTGCTCGATGCCGAGGCGCTACGCGTAGTGCGCAGTATGCCCAACTGGAAGCCCGGCAAACAACGTGGCAAGGAGGTGCGAGTACGCTTCACCCTGCCCGTATCATTCCGCCTCTCAGGGGGTAGCACTGACAAGGCTCAGGAGTCTGCCAAGGTAGCTCAGACGGAAAACGCAAGCAGCCGCGATGAAATCTTCCAAGTAGTAGAAGAGATGCCCGAATATCCCGGTGGCATGAGCGAACTGATGAAGTATTTCTCCACGAACATGAGATACCCCAAGGAGGCACAAAGCAAAGGTATCCAAGGCCGTGTCATCGTACAGTTCGTGGTGGAGAAGGACGGCAGCATTACCGATGCCAAGGTGATGAAGCCCGTAGACCCGCAGCTCGATGCCGAAGCTCTACGCGCAGTGAATGCCATGCCCAAATGGACACCCGGCAAGCAAAGGGGAAAGGCCGTGCGCGTACGCTATACCCTGCCTGTAATGTTCCACTTAAAATAAACGTTCCACTAATCAGCCGACACTGCTTTTTCTTCATGGTGCAGTGTCAATAGAGCGGGCACTATCTCTTCGGATATGCCCGCTCCATCCGTACAGCAACTGCTGACATTAACATGTCATACTGAGGTGTTGGTGCCGTCCGTTGTATCCACAGCCCAAAAACTGTTAAGAGAGGAGCTGCAGTGTTAATTAGTCGTAAATGTTAGGTACAAACAGATATAACGAATGTAGAAATGCATTATCTTCGCATCGACAAAGTTAAACAAAGGACCGAATTAACTAAAAGCAATACGCTAATTATGAAAACAACAATCAAGAAACTGTTTGGGTATACCGCCCTTATGTTAGGCAGTGCCTTCGTGGCAGGCATCACCACCTATAAACTGATGGAGAAGAACGCAGTGACAGAAACCATCGTGGCCGTGCAGCAAGACAGCGGATTTGCCATGCCCACCGCACTGTTTGACAGCAAACCGGCACAGCCTGTCGACCTTACCGATGCAGCTGACCGCTCCATACATGCCGTGGTACACATCAAGTCTACCCAACTGAGCAAGACACAGACCGTGCAGCAGATGCCCGACCTCTTCGACTTCTTCTTCGGCGACGGTATGGGACGCCAGCAGCAGATACGCACCCAGCCACGCGTAGGCTTCGGCTCGGGAGTCATCATCTCTGAAGACGGGTACATCGTGACCAACAACCACGTGATCGACGGCGCCGATGAGATAGACGTGAAGCTCAACGACAACCGCGAGTTCAAGGGACGCCTCATCGGCACCGACCCCAACACCGACCTCGCATTGGTCAAAATTGAAGGTGACGGACTCCCCACCCTGCCCATCGGAGACTCTGACGCACTGAAAGTGGGCGAGTGGGTATTGGCCGTGGGTAACCCCTTCAACCTCACCTCTACCGTTACGGCCGGTATCGTGAGCGCCAAGGCACGCTCACTGGGCGTATACAACGGAGGTATAGAGTCGTTCATCCAGACCGACGCAGCCATCAACCAGGGCAACAGCGGCGGTGCACTCGTCAATGCCCGTGGCGAGCTCGTGGGCATCAACGCCGTGCTCTCCTCACCCACGGGAGCCTATGCTGGCTACGGATTTGCCATCCCATCGAGTATCATGACCAAGGTGGTGGCCGACCTCAAGGAGTTTGGCACCGTGCAACGTGCTATCCTCGGCATCAGCGGACACGACTTGGGCGATGAACGCACCAAGGACAAGGATCTCGGCACCGTGGAGGGTGTGTATGTGGCTGAGGTATCGGACGGCAGCGGAGCCAAGGCCGCAGGCATAGAGACAGGCGACGTCATCACCAAGATTGCAGGCAAGAAGGTGCACAACATGGCCGAACTGCAGGAAAACCTCGCCAAGCACCGCCCCGGCGACAAGGTAGAGGTGACCATCATGCGCGGCAAGAAAGAAAGGAGCCTCAACGTGACCCTCAAGAACATGCAAGGCAACACGGAAGTGATGAAGAAGTTTGACCTCACGATGCTGGGCGCAGCCTTCAGGCCCGTCAGCGATGATGTGAAGCGCCACCTCGGCGTGAGCTACGGCCTCGAGGTCACCGGCGTGGAGAAGGGCAAGTTTGCCGAGGCAGGCATCAAGAAAGGCTTCGTCATCCTCAAGGTCAACGGCAGCAAGATAACCTCCGAGGAGGATCTGGCCAAGGCACTGAAGGAGGCCAACCAGTCGCCCGAACGCGTACTCTTCATCTCGGGATACTACATGTCGGGACGTCGTGCCAACTACGCCGTAGAGCTAGCGGAGTGAGATCTGAAGCAGGAGCTTCGCTTCTCGAAGTGCAGGAGCGCAGGAGTGCAGACAAATGCTTTCGGCTACGAATTGCGACAAGCAACGTACCGGCTATTGCCTGAGCTCCCCGGCTCCTGCACTCCTGTAAAGAAATCCTAAATCTCAGACCCCATGGCTAAATTTTCCTTCGTGCAGTTGATTTTTACAGAAAAAAGCAGTATCTTCGCGGCTAATTTGGTTTATTGACTATAATACGTATCTTATACCCCGATGAGACAGCTTAAGATTACCAAGAGCATCACCAACCGCGAGAGCGCTTCGTTAGACAAGTACCTGCAGGAGATTGGTCGCGAAGAACTGATAACCGTAGAGGAAGAAGTGGAACTGGCGCAACGCATCCGCAAGGGAGACCGCGCCGCATTGGAGAAGCTCACTCGCGCCAACCTACGTTTCGTGGTTTCAGTAGCAAAGCAGTATCAGAACCAAGGTCTCAGCCTCCCCGACCTCATCAACGAAGGCAACTTAGGACTTATCAAGGCCGCAGAGAAGTTTGACGAGACACGTGGTTTTAAGTTCATCAGTTATGCCGTATGGTGGATTCGCCAGTCTATCCTGCAGGCATTGGCCGAGCAAGCACGTATCGTACGCCTTCCGCTCAACCAAGTGGGTTCACTCAACAAGATAAGCAAAGCCTTCTCTAAATTTGAGCAGGAGAACGAGCGCCGTCCCTCAGCCGAAGAGCTGGCCGATGAGTTGGACATCCCCGTAGACAAGATTGCCGATACCCTGAAGGTGTCGGGCCGTCACATCTCGGTAGATGCACCTTTCGTTGACGGCGAAGACAATAGCCTGCTCGACGTACTCGTCAACGATGACTCACCCATGGCCGACCGCTCGCTGGTGAGCGAGTCGCTCTCGACAGAGATCGACCGCGCACTCTCTACCCTCACCGACCGTGAGAAGGATATACTACAGATGTTCTTCGGCATCGGTATGCAGGAGATGACACTGGAAGAGATAGGCGACAAGTTCGGGCTCACACGTGAGCGCGTGCGACAAATCAAGGAAAAAGCCATCCGCCGTCTGCGCCAGAACTCCCGCAGCAAGCTGCTGAAGACCTACTTAGGATAACCCCCTATATATATAAAGGAACACGCGCGTATGAAGAAGTGGAGAATCCTGCTCATCGGCCTGCTGGGGATACTACAGCTATCGGCACTGGCTGCCCCCAAAGAAAAGAAAGAAAAGACAGAAGCCCCCAAACGGGTATACATGTTCGGTGTTGCCACAAACTTCAACGATTCTACGGTATACCTCACCGATGTGCAGTACCTTGACCATGCCATGATGGGGACAGACGGCTCCCTAAAGGACCACACAGGCTACTCGCAGCAGCTGAAGGCCTTCCTCGAAAGCACTCTGGGAGAGACCAACCAAACATGCGCCGTCATCTACTCCGACAAGAAGAAAAAGCTGGAGAAACGCTTCATCAGAGCACGGAAGAAATACCAGACCGACAAGGCCAAGACCCTCAAGCGAATCGGTACAGACACCTTCATGTTCCAAAAACGTTGATACTGCACAATGCGCATAAAAGCCATCTTCAAATACACGATGTACACGATGTTTATACTGCTGAGTATGGCATCGTGTCATTGGTTTAAGCCCGAAGATGAAACCATCTACGACCGCACCGTACTCGTATACATGGCAGCCGACAACGACCTCTCCTACATCTATTCAGACACCATCCCAAGCTTCTTCCAGGAAGACATAGACGAAATGATAAAGGGAGCTTGCAACACCCCCGGAAACAGCCGCCTGCTCGTCTACGCCGATGACCACAACCTCCCACGTATCCTCTCCATAGAGCAGCAGAAAGGCCGAAGGCCAGTAGCCAAAGTAATACATCAATACGACACCGAACACAACTCGGGAGACACAGAAACACTACGGATGGCCATGGAATGGGTCATCACCAACTACGCAGCCGAGAGCTACGGACTCGTACTGTGGTCGCACGGCAGCGCATGGCTACCCGCCAAGACACCGGCACAACGCGCCATCTGCATAGACACGAAAACTGGCAGTCTGATGGAGATTGAAGACATAGCCGACGTACTGGCACCACTGCCACACCTCGACTTCATCCTCTTCGACGCCTGCTTCATGCAAGCCATCGAGGTAGCCTACGAGCTGCGCAACGTGGCAGACTACATCATCTCCTCCCCCGCAGAGATACCCGGACCCGGAGCGCCATACCATCGGCTGATTCCCGCCATGTTCGCTACCCCCTTTGACGCAGAAAGCATTGTCGAGGAGTACTACCGCGAATACAAGGAGGGCAACATCCGCGTGGAGGGGCACGAACCCGACTGCTTCGGAGTGTGTCTCTCGGCCATCGACTGCAGATACCTCGACCAGTTGGCCGTAGCCACAAGCCAAATGATAGAGAAGTATGCAGGCAACAGCAGCATCAACCTGTCGGAAGTACAAAGATACTATCCGCTGACAAGCAGCAAAATACCGGAATACTACGACATGAACTCCTACATGTACCGGCTGATAGCCTCACCCGACGATTATGCCCGTTGGAAAGACGCGTTCGACACTGCCGTTCCTCACAGACGGGCAACCACCCATTGGTTCTCCGATTACACCAACAGGCTGGAAAGCATCATAGACATGGACAACTACGGAGGCATCTCATGCTATGTACCCCAATCCGGACGCACGATGCTCAACGAAGCATTCCATCACACCGCATGGTACCATGCCTCCGGTTGGGAACAAGCAGGATGGTAACCCCTCGCCACCATCATCGGCACACAGTAAGAACACAACGGACAAGCGCCCGCACAGATTACCGTTTACACAAGTTAATCGCCCCATTACGTTAATAAAACTTATTAGCAGCCATAATAAACGTTAAATTATTAGGATTTCCCTAATAGGACACCTATTTTTGTGCTATGAAAAAGTCTACCATCGTCATATTAGGCTTCATCATGAGCTGTTCCTTCCTTGCCCTACTGTCATTGCAGGTAAGGTATATCGAGGAAATCGTAAGCATGCGCCACGAGCAGTTCGACGAATCCGTAAAGCGCAGCCTATACAATGCCGCCCACAAGCTGGAACTGTACGAGACGATGCGCTACCTCGAAAAAGATGTGGCCGAGGCCGAAATTGCCGACCAGCTAAACAGACACGGAGCAGGAGTGGTGACCCACCACTACGACTTCAAGAGCGATGGCAAGGTATCGTCATTGGAGATGCGCACGATCATCATGCCCCAACGCCCCCAACAAGAGAAGAACATCCCCGAAGCCTCACGGTCGTTACAAGACGTCATACGCAGCCGTTACGTTCATCAGCGCGCCCTGATGGACGAGGTGATATACAAGATACTGTATACAGCGAGCAAGCAACCCTTAGAGAAGCGCATCAACTTCCAGGCACTCGACCGCGACCTGCGGGCCGAACTCTTGCACAACGGCATTGACCTCCCCTACCACTTTACCGTATCTACAAGCGACGGCCGGGAAATATACCGCTGCGCTGACTACGAGAAAGAGGGTGAAGAACATTCATACTCACAGATCCTGTTCAGCAACGACCCGCCCAACAAGATGGGAGTACTGAAAATTCATTTCCCCACGATGAACAGTTACATATTCAGTTCTGTTCGTTTTATGATACCGGCACTTTTTTTCACGGTTGTTTTGTGTATAGCATTCATCTTTACCCTCTATGTTATATTCAGACAGAAAAAGGTAACGGAACTGAAAAATGACTTTATCAACAATATGACGCACGAGTTCAAGACCCCCATCTCGACCATCTCGTTGGCATCACAGATGCTCACCGATGGCTCGGTAACCAAGTCTCCCCAGATGCTCCAACACATTACGGGCATCATCAACGACGAGACCAAGCGGTTACGCTTCCAGGTGGAGAAGGTGCTCCAGATATCACTCTTCGACCAACAGAAAGCCACGATGAAGATGTGCGAGCTCGATGCCGGCGAACTACTGACAGGCGTGGTCAACACCTTTGCGCTGAAAGTGGAAAAGAACGGAGGCACCATCGCCACACAGATGGAGGCCCAGAACTCCAAGATCTTTGCCGATGAGATGCACCTCACCAATGTCGTGTTCAACCTCATGGACAATGCCGTGAAGTACAAGCGCGACGATGAGCCTTTGCGCCTGACCATACACACATGGAACGAGCATGGCAAGTTCTGCCTCTCCATCCAAGACAACGGCATAGGCATCAAAAAGGAGAACCTGAGACGCATATTCGACCGCTTCTACCGAGTACATACAGGCAACCTGCACGATGTGAAAGGATTCGGACTCGGCCTGGCCTATGTGAAGAAAGTGATACAAGACCATCATGGGAGTATACGCGCCGAGAGCGAGCTCGGAGTGGGAACAAAGTTTATTATCGTAATACCTTTATTAAATAGTAAGTAAGCTATGGGTGAAAAATTAAGTATTTTGCTATGCGAAGACGATGAGAATCTTGGCATGCTGTTAAGAGAGTATTTGAATGCCAAAGGCTACGCTGCAGAGCTCTGCCCCGATGGCGAAGAAGGATACAAGGCCTTCCTGAAGAACAAGTACGACCTGTGCGTGTTCGATGTGATGATGCCCAAGAAAGACGGGTTCACACTGGCACAGGAGATACGCCAGACCAACACGGAGATACCCATCATCTTCCTTACGGCAAAGACACTGAAGGAAGATGTCCTCGAAGGATTCAAGATAGGAGCCGACGACTACCTCACCAAGCCGTTCAGCATGGAAGAGCTCACCTTCCGCATTGAAGCCATCCTTCGCCGTGTGCATGGCAAGAAACAGAAAGAGGTCAGCACCTACAAGCTTGGACGCTTCACATTCGATGCCCAGAAGCAGTTGCTGGTTATCGACGGCCGTCAGACCAAGCTCACGACCAAGGAATCAGAATTGCTGGCACTGCTGTGCGCCCACGCCAACGAGATTCTGCAGCGCGAGTTTGCACTGAAGACAATCTGGATTGACGACAATTACTTCAACGCGCGCAGTATGGATGTATACATCACCAAGCTGCGCAAGCACCTCAAGGAAGACCCCTCGGTAGAGATCATCAACATCCACGGCAAGGGATACAAGCTCATCATCCCCTCAGAGGACTGATACCGACAATAGACGGGAGGATACCCAGGTATCCTCCCGTCTGTCATGTATTGCCACTCCACATAGGCACATCGCAGTCACCGCAAGGGCTACAGCATCAGCCCCTCTCCCCATCCTGTAGCCAATCGTCTATCAGCATACGTGCCATGCTCATCTTCCCCGGTATGGCAGGGATATTGTCGCGACCGAAGAATGCCGCATCGCGCAGTTCCCCGTCGCGCAAGGCAATGTCGCCCCCCGCATAATCGGCATGGAATCCTATCATCAGCCCCATCGGATAGGGCCACGGCTGACTGCCGTAGTAGCGTATGTTTGCCACGCGCAGTCCCGTCTCCTCATACACTTCGCGCGCAATGCACTCCTCCAGCGACTCACCCGTTTCCACAAAGCCCGCCACCAATCCATAGAAGTCGCGCTTGAAGTTCTTAGCCTTTACCAACAAGGCCTCCTCTCCCCGATGTATAAGCACGATGATGGCCGTGTTGAGTTTAGGCCAGATCTCTTGCCCACATGCAGTGCACCGCTTGCTGATGGCACTCCCCCACTCCATCGGTGCACCGCACACCCCACAATAACGGTGCTGGCTATCAAAGTAGAGTAGTTCGCTCGCCTTACCTGCCTGACGGTATATAGCCTCTGGCAGCAGATGAAAGCTCTCGCGCAGGTCCACCCAGCCATAACCTTCGGGCAACACCTCTTGGCAGCTACCCCCCATATAGCAGAGACACGCATCCTCCTCCTCATACAAGTGCAGCCCACTGCACTCCAAAGATGCAGGAAGTTCAGAGACGACATCTGCCGCCCCATCACGATGGAGCAGCAGACGACCGTTGTTGAATATGTAGTATCTACACCGCTTCATCGTAAGAACACGAAGAACACCGCAGCGATGAGACACCCGAAAGCGACAAAATGATTCCACTGCAACGTTTCTCCCCGGAAAAAGACGATGGTGAAGACCGTAAAGATAGCAATGGAGATAACCTCTTGTATCACCTTGAGCTGCATGAGCGTAAAGGCACCGCCATTACCTACAAATCCGATGCGGTTGGCCGGCACCTGACAGGCATACTCAAAAAGCGCCAGAAACCAGCTGATGAGGATAACGATGTAGAGCGGTGTGTTGTCAGAGATAAGTCTCATCTGCTGCAGCTTCAGATGACCATACCAAGCAAATGTCATGAAGATGTTGGAAACGACAAGCAATAAGATAGTACCAAGTCCGTGCATATTGTTAAGCAATTCTATAAACGGGTGCAAAATTACTGCAAATTTTCGTTAAACGGAGCACATCATCCGCTATTTTTCGCCGGCATCCGCTAAAGTTTTTATTGCATCGTCAGTTTTCCCTGTTTCAGGCAGGGCATCACTCCAGCTTCACATCGCTTACCGCCATCCCCACCGCACGCTTTATCAGGAGCCACAAGGCACTCTGCTGATATATGCGGTGAAATTTCCACATCGACTTGAAGTAGCTGGCCGCCAAGGCCATTCGGAAGCGTAGCCCCTTATATCCCTTCGTATAGAGGCTATCGCCCTCGAAGATATCCTGCAGCATACGTGTAGCAAGGCGCTTTACCGTATCATCCTCCTCTACAGCAAATGCATGTATCCGTAGTCCCAGCCGATGCACACAGATATAGTTCACGCACAGTACAAATCGAGTGTAGTGCATCTTGTCGCACCAGTGCCAGAAGACATTCCAGTCCACCTTGTCCTGTTCCCGTTTGAGAAACAGCGCCCAGTCCATCACATGGCGCATCTTGATGCTCTCATAGAGGAAATGGCTCATAGCATGAGCTGTGAGGAACAGCGCGTTGAAGTCAGCCGAAGGGGCACACAACATCGAATCTCCTATAGCGCATCCCCCACCTTGGCGTTCCACTATCCGTCGTAGATGACGTTCCAAGGCTTTCGTCTTCTTGCCATCCTTTATGGGTAGCGAGAACTGATGGTTCTCCACCTCCAGTCCCTCATAACAGATATGCGAATGTTTGTAGTGCCCCCGTTCCACCTCATATCCAGCCTGTTCCGCTATGCAGTTACCCTCCTCATAACATCCGTTCCATGTAATCTTCCCGCTATCACTTCTGTAGAGGTAGCAGTCCAGGTCGCCATACTCCCGATGCCATGGGTTGGGATAATACCGGCTCACCGCCACTCCCTTGAGCACCAATGTATGCAATCCATGCCCATGCATCAGTTGGGCAAAGTCAGCACACCGCTGATAGATCGTTCTTGTCTGCTTCTCTATAGCCATCGAGTGCGACAGCCACTTCATGGCCAACCCCCTCGGTGGTGCCACCTCCTTGGGCAACGGCTTTATCTTCTCAAACACGACTGCCGTCACCCCCTGCTGCTTGGCCAGGAGGTACAACTCCTGCCAGTCAGCTTCCGACATCGGTGCAATGCACTCAGCCCCAATCGGAGTGTCATTGACAACACAGCTCAGTATGTTGAAGAACGATTTGTACATTCAGTATTCGTTGCAGCGAGGACGTTTTAGGCATCAGACAAACTCAAACAGTTTCTCCACATAACGCCAGAAGTAAAGCACATAGTTGAGCGGCACATTGTTCTTGCGGAACGCACGGAAGTGATCCTTCATGATGCGCTTATAGCTCTGCAGTCCCGAGGACGAAGCGCCTCCCATGCGCATGGTCACGAAGTCCTTCTCTATGTATCGCATACGTATGTTATTCACATAGATTAGTCGCAGCAGGTTCTCGAAGTCCGCAGCCACCCGATACGAAGTATCGAATGTGCCATACTTCTCATAACATTCGCGCCTAACGTAGAGCGACGGATGTGCCGGCATGTACCCCATGCGCATACGTTTTCTGGTGAACCTTTTTGAGGAGTAGTAGCGCACCTGTTTCGTCAAGTCCTCATCGTTCACATAGTGCACATCGCCATAGATGGCATCGGGAGCATCGGGAGCCGAGAGCTCACGAGCCACCGTTTTCAGTATGTCGTCCGAGGTGTAGAAGTCATCCGAGTTGAGCAGTCCCACCGCATCGCCCGTGGCCATGGCCAAGCCCTTGTTCATGGCATCGTATATGCCCTTATCGGGTTCGCTCACCCATCGCATGCGTCCCCCGAATCGCGGTTCATACTCGCGGATGATATCCACCGTTGCATCCTTCGATGCCCCATCCACCACGATATACTCATAGTCTGTGTAGCCCTGCCGGAGCACACTCTCCATCGTGTCGCGCAACGTATGAGCACTGTTATACGTTGCGGTGATAACAGAAATTTTCATAAGAATAAATGTAAAGAGCCATTTTTCGTCCTCCGCCGAGGACGATATGCATACAACAAGGCTCCGTGCCATGCACAGAGCCTACTTATTGGAATTGAAGTTATTGTTGCTACAGGATTAGAGGAAGTCCTTTTCTAAGGCTCTAATCGCTTACAAGAAAACGCCTTTTAGTTTTCGTACCACCGCAGCAAAGATCTCGGTTTTCGTTATCGTTAATCACCCTGTAGCCACATTCATAGATAAGAAATCTCTAAGGCTTTTTGTCATCGTTTTCGCAACCATTTGAATTTGAGAGTCGGGAAGCTAATACTCCTCTTCTAATTTTCAATTCTCAATTTTCAATTTGAGAGTTCTATCCCGTAATACACTTTCAGGTGTTGCTTGATTTTGGCTTTATCGTAGTAATTATCTTAACCCATCCACTCCAGTGTACGTTTAATACCCTCTATTCTATCAACAGGAGGTTTTGGAGCTATTTTATATGTATTATCTACATTAATTATGTTATCTGTTGTCATATTTTTAAGACGAAAAGAGGTCATGGGGAAATGTATACCCACTTTACCTAATATATCTCCACATAATGCCGCACACTTTATCAGCCAATAAGGGAAGCGAATTACCTTATGTCCTAATTGCCCAGCTATTTGGTCTGCCCATTCCTCTATATATATAGCAGGTTTATCACCAAGATAAAACACTTTATTCTCCACATCAGTGGTATCACTGAATAGTATCTGCTTTATTTGATATACAGCATTCTCTACATACCCATAGGTTTTAGAACAGGAGCGGTGTCCTATATGAAAATACATCTTCGCCTTCACCATATCGAAGAAGTTACGATACGGTACTCCAAACCACGGTCCCCAGATAGAGGTAGGTCTCACTATAGCCCAATCACACTTAGGAGGATTAGCCCATGTGATCTGCTCCGTACGCACCTTACTCTCACCATACACCGTTGTCGGATTATAGTCATACTGGTTCTTAGGCATATAGCCAGCCTTGCAAACAAGCATAGAGGAGGTGATGATAATCTTTTTTAGATTAGGCAACTCGCTGGCGATTTTTAAAACATTTTCAACCCCAATGGTGTTAGCATTGTAATCCTCCAACGTTTTACCATCCAGATCTGTACGCGCAGCCAAGTGAACGATATAATCAGGACTAAAAGCCTCAATGGTTTCCTTGAGTGACTTATATTGGGTTATATCAATATTTTTCCAATATTTCTTATGCCCCTCACATTTGGGTGCATTGAAATCGATGTTTATAACATCGTACGCTTTGCAAAGGTCTTCAAGCAGGTTGGTGCCAATAAATCCCGAAGCACCAGTAATAGCGATTTTAATCATAACTTATCCCTGTTAGTTTATTATCGATATGTTTTTGCTGGAAGAAAAATTCAACATATGTAGAGAACGATCTTTTTCACAGATTTGTCGCCTCATAATATTTATTTGTGGCAACATATATATTATTTGCATTGCCCTTACAACACATTGCATACATCATATCTGCCGCTTTCGTCATCTGAAGGTCATTCCTCATAATTAATATCGTAATTTTCGTACTTAATCTTTCATTCCCAACCAGCTTATAACGAGGTTCAAAATCCAGCCTATGCATGAGAGGATGTAATACGATATAAATCTTGATATGAATTTGACATTCTCTCAGCAGTATATTTCTCTTCATATAATTTTTGAATCATATTACCTGCAATTTGAACATCTATATCTAATATTTCCAACATTCTCTCTCTAATATCTTTTTCGCAATGCTGCTGTATTATACACCCAACTTTACGGTCATTAACATAGCCTAGAACCTCTCTGTGGGATGGAATGTCAGACAGCAATAAAGGCAATCCTACAGACATACTTTCTAACAATGTATTAGCTAGTCCTTCAACATCTGACGTAGATATATAAAAATCTGATGCTTTCAAATAGTCATAGACATTTAAAATAAATCCAGGCATTATTATATTACTATCAGCAGCAACATTATTACCATATTTCAGGCTATCCCACATCGGTCCATTTCCTAACATGATAAGACCAATATCATCACGTTTTAGAGACAAGAAAGCTTTCACTAAAACATCGGGATTCTTTTCTTTTGAAAAACGGCCGATAAAGATAAAATATCTAACGTGTTTCTTTAATTTAAGCTTTTCCTTTAACATATTCTTTTCCGCTTCATCCTTATCCCAAATAGGCAACGAAGCTCCGTTAGGTATCGATACGATATCCCACCCTTTATTTTCTTTATATAATTGCGCTACACTTTCAGCACATCCAATCGCAACATCACATTTCTTAGTAAAAAAATGGCTGAAAAATATCACCAAACTCCCTTTTATACTCCCTAACATTGTTTTCTGCTGAAGCCCAGGATAAATATGTACCGTGTATAACTTTTTATACCTACGAGGGAGTAAGTTCATTAAAACTAAGGATCTGAAGCAATGCGCATGTAATATCTGTGGTGAAATTCTCTCAATTATATTCCTTAAATTTTTATATAACGCTATAAAATTTTTCGACTCCTTTAATGGAATTATATTTATGGGGAATTTCCTAAAATCATCCAATCTTGAGTTCTCTTTTTCGGGAATTAATGTAACAATACTAACATCAAAACTCTTGAAGTCCGTATATTGTATAATGTTATACATAACATTAACAGGACCTTCATTTGCTAATGAGGAAACGATATAACAAATATGTGTTTTCATACTACAACTGGAATATATTTTTTATACTTTCTGTATAATACGAAACGGAATAATAATTAGAAAACAGCATTCTATATTCTGACATAATGGTATCTTTGTTTATTTTAGATGATTCTATTTGTTGAAGTTGTTCTACGGCGTTTTCGAATGAAGTAACCTCTATTTTGAATTTTAAGTCCTTAAAAATATCTTTAAAGTCACCAATCACATTGGAATAAACTGGAATAATTCCACATGACATGTATGAGTTCATTTTCGTAGGTGTCGCTACATTATTCACCTTTATATTTTCTCGAATCAAAAAACCATATTTATATTTTGCTAACTCTGCATTCAATTCCTGATAAGGAACATATTTCACTTCTGCGCCTTTTATTTCATATTTTTTCAGCAAATCTAAAGCCTTAGATTTTTCCCCTGTCAACAATGTCAAAGTGGAATTAGGAATAACCTTGCTTATTTGAGCAAAAAGACTCAAGGTTTCTTCCACACACTGCCATTCTGCTAATGACCCAGCATAAACAAATGACGGCAAACAATACTTCTCATCCGAAAATGCAGATTCATGCAACTCTTGATTAAAACAAGGCATTATCACATAATTATCCTTTGCATATCTATATTTTCTATTATAATGCCTTTTCATTGCACCAGACACAAAAAACAGTCTATTTGCTCGATGAAGAACGAATAATTCCAACAGACTATTGTATAATATCTTCCAATATTTTTTTATACCAGAATACATCATTGCACATTCTTCTGGCACAATTCCTTGGAACCACATTGTGATATCTTGTTTCGGATTGTGCTTCCAAACTGAGACAAACGCAGGCAAAGTAATCACTATAACTTTATCATCTTTTGATATATTCGTTATAGCATACACAATCTCACTGGCAATACTATTCTTCTTAAGAGCACTAATGATGATATCCACATAAAAAGATGTTGCATCATTCAAATCCTCTTTACGATATATATATATTTTATACATAGCTAATATGTTATTAAGTTTTTAAGTTATTACTATATCGTTCTTTTTCCACATACGAAAACACGTAATATATCAACATAATTCCAGAAAAATATAATGAGGACATAAAAGACAATATAGTAAATAATAATACTACTGTTTTCCCCGTATCAGAGTTTCTTCTAAATAATTCATAATTAAAAAACGCAAAAATGATAGTACCCAATATACCTGAAACACATAAAAAAGACTGAAAAGTATTCATATATTCAGGATTTCCAAGAAAGTCATACCATTCGCCTTGATTTGCAGCATCAGTCAATTCTCTCTTAGAGGAACCAAAAATTTTTGCTTCAGGACACAGTCTAGAAAAAATCTCATATCCACGCCAAATTCTAATATAACCTGAAGATAGTTCACCTCTATTGAAATTCAGTTCTTCTTTTCGTTCAAAGATACCAGCTCCCAATTCAGTTTGTATAAAGCCATAACTCAACAGACAGATAAACCCGAAAGAAAACAACCATGTTGAAACTTTACTCGTTGTTCTTTTAAAAGGGTATTTTACGAAATAGAACAACGCAATAACTCCCAATCCAATATACCCATTTCCTGACGACAACAATAAAATCGTCAGTATATATATTGAAATTCTAAGCCAATTCTTTTTATAATTATTAAATACTTCAAATGCTATTAATGGAAGTAGAAATTGAGCAAAATGAGCTGGTTCTCCAAACAACGCTGATTTTCTTTGCACAGACAATTTATAACTAACATCAGCACTTGAATAATATGCATCCGAAATGGGTAACCCTTGCAGAACACCGGTAATATTAATAATCGAAAGGAACTGCAAGAAAAATATAATAATATTTATACCAGCAACAATTCTATAGACTTTAATGAATGAACTATAATTAATACTTTCAAAATAAAATGCCAATAGAATCATTGACAACAAAGTTCCTAAATGAAAATTATTAAATCCATTGAGAAGAACTGATATAAAAGTAAAATATATCACATAACATAAATATTGTTTAGGAAATATCAGAGGGAGTTCTTTTTTCACTAAAGTATTACTTACCAATAATAGCAATGAGAATACAATAAAAAAATTGAAAGCCCCCCATCCATAAAGATAGAGAATTGGACTTGATACTAAAACAAATGAAGTCCAAAAGTCCTTTCGAAAAATTCTCATAATTTATAGTTAATTTCATTATATCTTTACTAAAATGATTCCACTATCCTTTTGCAAGCCAAACCATCACCATAAGGATTAATCGCCTTGCTCATTGTTTCGTAGTAAGCTACATCATCGAGGAGTTGTGACACCTCAGACATAATCTTGTCATAGTCGGTGCCAACGAGCTTCACGGTACCTGCCTCAAGAGCTTCGGGACGCTCGGTAGTGTCACGCATCACGAGCACGGGCTTGCCTAAGCCGGGAGCCTCCTCCTGAATGCCACCGCTATCGGTGAGCACAATGGTAGACTTCGACATCAGGTGCACAAACTCCAAGTACTGAAGTGGTTCAATGAAGAAGAAGTTGGGACGGCTGAGGTCATCGCCAAATACTTCATGAATGGGTTTACGCACGTTGGGATTCAAGTGCATGGGATAGACGAAATCAACCTCGGGATATTTCTCCGAGAGATCTTTCATCGCGGTCACCATGCGGATGAAGCCATCACCGAAGTTCTCTCTTCTATGACCAGTGATAAGCACGAGCTTCTTCCCATCAGCCAAACGAGTTACATCATAACCTGCTTTAAGAAGGATGGCATCTTGCTCCTTGGCAATCTCTTTATCATTCTTCAACTTATTAACCACATAATGAAGAGCATCGATAACAGTATTGCCAGTCACATAAATCGCGCCCATCGCCTTTTCCTCAATGAGGTTCTTCTCTGAGAGGGTTGTGGGGGCAAAGTTATAGGCAGCGATACGCCCTGTCACCTGGCGGTTCATCTCCTCGGGCCAAGGGCTATAGATATTGTGTGTGCGGAGACCTGCCTCTACATGACCTACAGGTATCTGCGCATAAAATGCTGCCATAGCTGCTGCGGTAGAGGTGGTAGTATCACCATGTACGAGGACTACATCAGGACGGCACTCCTTGAACACATCACGCATGCCGGTGAGGATACGCACTGTGACATCGGTCAGGTCCTGACCTTGCTTCATGATGTTGAGGTCGATATCAGGAGTTACCTCAAAGATCTTGAGTACCTGGTCGAGCATCTCGCGGTGCTGACCTGTGACACACACGATGATTTCAAAATCATCGGCCCGCTTCTGAAATTCCTTCACGAGCGGACACATCTTAATTGCTTCGGGGCGGGTACCGAAGACGAGCATTACTTTTTTCATATTTATTTGATTTTCTTCATTATTTGACGTATTGTTTTCCATAGTTTAGTTGACGACAAGAACACCTTAATTCGCTTTCTCCAATACTTATCTACTCGAAATTCCTTCATCGCAACATCATCATATCCTCTCTCACGAATCATCTGATAACACATCGGACGAATTGGTGGCATTGCTGTTTTGTGTACAAGATTTCCATTCTCAGCTGCTGCCTCTAAAACATTAGATTTTCGGTATTCTAGTACTTCTTTAATAGCATCCCATATCTTAACACCCTGAAATGTATTAACAAGAACCAACGAAACGCCTTTGCTCATATCCAATTCTGGAAAATACTTAGCTACTCCCCAATAATCGGCAAGGGTTACATCGCCTTGGCGTGGAACTCGGGCAAACTTGCAATCGTAGCAACTGTATCTGTAATTATAGGCCCACATAAATGAATACAGATATGGGCTTGTAAAATATGTAGGGTTGCGTCTTTTACCCTTGCCATTGGTTTGTGAATCGTATTCATACGATTCACAACCCCCCCAACCTTCCAAATCACGGAATGTATAAGAGATTATCTCTCCTTTCTCTTTTCTGCGAAGATAATCCAGATGCCAATCAAACATCAACTGGCTTGGGGCTCCATGACAAACAAGGTCCGATGTTATAAGCTTGTCGTGCTTTTTACGGAGAAAGGCATTTAATCCTGCTACTTGGCATCCGCAACCGACAAAATATACCCAACGTCCACTCTTCAAGTGATTCTTTATCTCACAGAACGTGTTGCCTAGATAGCTTTGTAGATATTTGCTGCCACGCAACCTCTCAAGGTCTGCCATATTATCTACACCTATATGATGTAGTTTGAAGTCCTTGTCAAAGGCTGCACCATAGACTATGCCACCATTTGATATTACCCATTGTGATATGGCATAGAACAAGCCACCGCTTGTACTTCGTTGACGTTGCTTCTTATCCCTTACATAACAAGCATAGACATCGGTAACTTCAGTGTTCTCATACTTTGGATTTTCGAAAGGGCAAACTTTCTCGCATAATCCACACTCAATACAAACCGATTTGTCAATCACTGGATAAAAGAAACCTTCTTCATCTGGTTTCATTGCAATGCAGTGCTTTGGACAAGCACTGACACAGGCGGTACAGCCGCTGCAATCTGTCTTTTCAAGAGTCTTAAAGTACATACTATGCAAATGCTTGTTTAAGGAATTCTATACTTTTTACGCGTTCTACATCCAAGATGCCATTCACAGTTGTATAGTCTATTAGTTCTCGTGACTGCTCAATAGAGAAGTTATCTGAAACCATTCTGTTTTGTAGGCCGCATAGTTCTATTATACTGCTGATACGTGTACTGAACGCAGAAGGCATGAATACACTGAACTGCTTATTCAGATTTACGGAAAAAGCTGTACCATGGAAAGAATTGGTGATAACATAGTTTGCATGATACATCAGTGATAGAAAGTCCCCCGGACTGGCATATTTGATAGTACGGTCGGCCATCTTGTCATTACGCCAATTCCAGGAGAAAGTGATAATCTTTAGCCCTCTCTCTTTGGCAATGGCACGTGCTGCATCGAAAATAGCTTTCTTGTCAACTGTATTATATGGTGTATATATGAGCAGATACTCCTCTTTAACGATTCTTTGACTCATATACTCCTGCCACTCTTCACGTTTTAGCATAAATGTGGGGTCTAGCAGATGAGTTGCTTGCAGTCCCATCCCCTCAATGAGCTTTTTCGCACTCTCTTCACGAACAGATATTGCTTTGTAGTTACTCAAGAGTTTCTTTATCCTTTGTGTATGCTCTTCGCTTAATGATGTCTCACCAATTGAAGATGCAAAAGAAATACGTACAGCTTCTTCTGGTAGTTGTGCAAAGTAATAGCGGTCGTTGAAACCTTCATTATGCTTGCTGTTCCATACCTGGTCACTGCCTGTTACGTAAAAATCGGCGATAGGGCATTTTTTTGCGAAATCATCTTTGTCGTATATTGGAGACGACAAAGTACAATACTTCGACAAATAGGAACCATATATACGATTGTTCCTTGCAAAATTAGGTAAATTTATAGTCTTTTTTACAAATGGTATTATTCCACTAAACATTTTGTTGAAATAGCGTGCATATGTCACTCTATTTGGAATATAGTTTATTAGTATTGGTTCATTTCCCAAATACTTCAATACTTTATCTGTAGCAATAGACTGTAACACCGAGCCAAAGTTACTACCAACGTGAATTGTTAAGAAAGCGACTTTCATCTATCAAAGTTTATAATATAATTAACTATAATAATTTTTGACAAAATTCTTTTGGTGTACTTCGAGCAATATAATTCATTGCTTTTACATCAGAAATTATTGCATTTCTACAATTATTTATAGCCTCAGCAACACCTATCGGAGAAATATCATCTATTACCATCCCCAACTGATTAGACTTGATTATTTCCCCTAACAACCCTTGATTGGTTCCAATTAATGGAACTTTGAATTGGGCAGCATAAGAACAAACACCGCTACTCTGTGATGTGTTGCGATACGGAATTATTATATAATTGGCAATCATACAAATCTCGGCAAATAGACTGTAGTCACAGAATTGGTCAAATACTATAATCTGTACTTTATCTTTAAGATGGCCAATCTTATCATAGAACTCCTCCTTTATATCCTCTATAACTCTTCCTGCAAATACAAAGGTCATATTTTTTAAGTTTTCTTTATCTAAAAGGAATAATGCGTCAAGTATCTCAAGTGTACCTTTTCTCCTTGTTAAACCTCCAAAATGGATGAAAACTTTCTTTGAAGTTGATATGCCCAATTCCTCTCTAATTGCTGAAGGGATTTTATCGCATTTAATCGGGATATAGGGATCCGGTATAAATGAGAATCTTTTTGTCTTGAACTTCGTATTATAAAATTCAACAGCTTCCATTGAATTGAGTAAACATATTTTTTTGAAGCATGGAGCATTTGCAAGTAGCCAGAAATTCATTTGATTGTAAGCCTTGTTCTTCAAACTTAAGTTCTCACTAAACAATGGCAGGTGATACAATATGCTCCTAATATTAATATCCTTCCCTCTCAAATATAAAGGCAAATAGGGCATAAACACCATTGTTTCTATCAAGACAATATCATTTATTCCTGTTTCATCGACAAACTTTTTTAATATCTTTGATAGCATGCGTGCCTTCTCGAAAGACTTTAAGCTACGTACATACTTATCATCCAATTCATAAAATATAAAATGTACATTATTTGTCTTTGGCCATGACATTTTTCCACCAAATTTGTCAAAATTATTAGGAAGGATAAAAGTATAACTAATCTCTACATCATCTATAGCATTCATATATATATGATGTAGATATTCTATATGATGTCCTCCCAAATAAAAATCAAATATTGCTATTGAATTCTCTTGATTTTTTCTCATCATAACAAACTACTTTTTTTTAATTAGAGATTTAACCAACTTTAGCAAGAGTTGAAAATAATAGTACCTCCAAAAACATAAGAGACCTATACTTATTCCGAAGAAGACAGACAAAAACAATCTAAATGATAAAGTTTGAATAGGGATGAATGTACTGAAGGATAAAGTTACACATATTATTATCAACAACCTTAATAATATCGGACAAACATCCTTTAACTGTTCACATAAAGTATAGCTAATAGGTCTACCACAATAATATAAATTAACGAATAACAGAATTATTGAATAGATAGATAATCCAAATACAAAAAACATTATACCATGTCTCATCGTAGTGACCAAGATAACAATCATTATAATCCTACGCACAATCTCTAATAATAGAATAGTCCGTGAATCACCTTTAACCATTAAAACATTCTGGTTTATACAATGCAGAGGATATAGTATTCCGTTAATTCCCATTAAAAATAAATATATTCCAGACATTCTCCAAATCTCATTTCCCATTAAAAATTCAAACAGGTCTTCACCGCAACCCATCAATAATGCCATAACAAACCCTACAATCATTACTGTTATATTTATAATCTTTCTATAACCTTCTTTAATGTCCCCATTTTCATTGTTTAACCTCGCTAAGATAGGGTAAGTAATAGCTTGAACGACCTCTGTTGTTGTATGAGCTCCTAAATTTTTAAAACGCTCTGCTTGAGTATAAAATCCCAATTCTGCAGTAGTATAAACTTTTCCAATAATAAGAGTATATATATTATTAAAAATAACTCCTATCAAACCTGAGAAGAGAAGATTCTTAGAAAATTTGAAATAATACTTAAATGAAGACAACGAAAAACGAAAAGTAGGTATAAAATTAGAAGTTCCCCATAATAATACTACACGAAAAAAGTAAGTCAAAACATTTTGAAAGACCAAAGCCCACACATTTCGATAAGTGTATGCTAGACAAACAGCTATTATACACGATAACAAAGATGAAATTAGAGAAATAAAACAGAGTTTTTTAAATCTGACTTCTTTCTGCAACTTTGTGTTCTGTACAATAGATAAGGCATTAAGGGGAAGAACTAAGAAAGTTATTTTACTCACATCAGCAATAATCGGTTGATTATAAAAATCAGCAATTACGCCTGATGAAAAATATAGAATTATGTATAGTAGAACAGAGACAAATACATTAAAATACAATATGGTTGAATAATCTAATCTAGATACCTCTTTTTCTCTTATTATAGCTTGACCAAATCCTGAATTAATAATAGTGTTTGAAAGTATTGTGAAAACAGACATAATTCCGATTACACCATAATCACTTGGAGATAAAACGCGTGCCATTATAAATGTACCTAGAAACTGTATTCCCATAACAGAGAACTGTTCTAAATACTTCCATAATGCATTTGATGCAATTTGCTTACTTACACTCATCTTTTCTTATTTTTCTATGATTGCCGCAATTATAGCCTCTTCATCGGGAAACCAACCACTCCCCATGCTCACATTCTTTTTTATTACTTTAGCAGGATTACCACTCAATAATAAATGTTCTCCTTCCGCCGTAAAATCTCCGCTCACTTTAGAAACACATGAAATAACCGATCCTCTAGGTATGACTGTTCCCTTCCCAATAGTACATCTATTGCCTATAAATACATCATCACCTACATAGACAGATTTTATCCTTGGATAGTGCTTGTTTTTTTCAATATTATACAAGAAATGAAAGTCTGTATCAAAAATTTGTCCCTCCCATGACATTCTAAAATCATCCCCAATTGTTATAGACTTATAACATATAATCTTACTATCAAAACCAATATTCACACGTTTTCCTAAATCTAGACATGCATTAGGACTTACATATAGCTTTACACCAGGATGTATTTTAACGTTTCCTTTAATTATTAACACCCCATTATTAGAGAAGTAAGTAGGATTTGAATTTGAGCTATATGCTGAAATTTTTACAACCCCGATAGAAACCATTCCTGTATGGACTTGATCACTTAATTCAATACGTCCAACTTTTCTAATTTTTATATTATATGATAATACAAAAGGAATTCTAATCGCCTGTTTAAATGGTAAAGCTTTGAAATTAAACCAAATTGTTTTTAACCAATTTATTGACCAAAAATAATATCTTAAGTTTCTAAGAGCATATAATTCGTCATATGATAGACTTTTAACAAAGGATTTTTTTAGTTTTCTTAAAGCATTCATATTATCATTCTTTATTATTAAAAAATACCCAACAATACTACTTAAGTAATTTACAAATGACACTTGCAACAACACTTCTAATAGGAGCCTTGCAGCACATATCGTGGAAATGAGGAAAATAATAGAAGTTGCGAAGACCCTCCAATTTCTCCACCAAGTCTACAAGACCACGGTAGTCCAAATTGCCACAACGGATGTGAAGACCATCACGAGTCTGAATGCTTACCAATATGCCACCTGAAGAATGTTTATTAATGGACAACTTGGATTGGGATGATTCCATATCAGATAAATCCTGAGTAGGCATACCCTCAATCTCTACTGGAACTACTGATTTCACAGATTATTGCACGTTGCTGCGCTCGTGCTTGTCCTCTGAACTTTCTACAGCATTACTCGCGGCGGATGTGCAACTCAAAGGCTTCGGGGTGACTTTCCACGAAGGCTTTAACATCTTTTACTACTAATGCGAGATAGCCGCCGCCACCGGCACCGGGCATCTTCCACGCCAGGACGTCGTCCATGGCACTGTAACGGGCGATGGCCTCACGAATGTAGCTGTTGTCTTCTTCGGGATGGCCGATATAGGTGGGAGTCACCATGCCGGGGAACATGGCCGTCTGGGCCTCAAAAGAGGCCTTATAGGCTGCCGCAAAGGCCGAGAGGTCTTTCTTCAAGATAGCCGTCCAGCAGGCTTCGGCGGCTTCGGCAAGGGCACGCACCTTCTCGGGGGTGATGTCCTTGTCCTCAACGACAGAGCAGCCGGGCTTGCGGGGTTCCATGGGAATCATCACGAGGTGCTCCTCGAGGAAGCGGAGGGTCATCTCGTCATTGGTGTTCTCGACCTTCTTGGGCCAGAAGTTATTGTCGTAGTAGTGTCGGCAGAGGCCGGGGACGCAGATGCCGATGGAATCCTGGGCCCCAGAGATGTGGCCGTCCTCACGCTCGGGGTTGTTCTCGAAGCAGAAGACGAGGCGGGCGAGCATCTCGGGATCCATCTTGGGGAGTTTGACGGGCCAGATCTTCTGGATCATCTTGCGGGTAGAGGTGCTCAGGCCGCAACGGTCGCGCACATCGAACGTGGGTTCCAAGGAGATGGTGATGGCCCAGCCGGGATGGTACTGGCTGACGTAGGGCTGGTCGATCCAAGTGCCGGCGAGGTCTAACCTTGTCGGGATGCCAGCTCCTTGATTTATGGTTTCTGATTTCTGATTTGTCTCTTCCTGCTGGGTGCTGAGGGCGGCCTTGAGTGAGCTGGAACTGCGGGCCTCTAACCCTGCATGGGGGGTGCGCTCAAGCTCGATATACTGGATGCCGCGCTCCTCGCAGAGCTGACGCTTCTCGGCGCTGCCACCCTCGGCATTGACGATGAAGATGTCGGGCTTGACGAGGTCGAGCGTGGGGATGAAGTCGATGACACCACTGCCCTCATTGATGTAGGCTTCCTTCACGGCCTTGATGTTCTTTACCATGAACAGGCGTTCCTCTTGGGGGAACATGGGCTTGCGGTGCTTGTACTCTTGGTAGGTGGCGTCCGAGCCGATGCCTACATACAGGTCTCCAAACTGGGAGGCCTGCTGGAAGAACTCAACATGTCCGCTGTGGAGCAGGTCGTAACAACCGCTCACGAAAACTTTTTTATTTGCCATATTATTCTAACGGATATTTTTATCTCACGCAAATCTCGCAATGCTTGCGCTCGGCTCGTCCGAGAAATCTCACGAATATCTCTTGGTCAACGGATGATATTTCTTAGTCAACTGATACGGATCTTGCAAATTGCTACGCTTTTGAACCTCTGGGCTCTCTATCATCAAACGCTAAGTAATAATTACTAAACGACAAACAATTAACGCTTTTCATCGCGTAGAGCGATGAGGGCATAGCAAAGTACTACCCCAAAGCAGAAGGCGGGTACAAGGTAGGACACATAAATATTAGTGGCATCGGACAACAGGCCTTGCATGGAGGGCAGAAGGGCACCTCCCAAGATAGACATGATGAGGATGCTGGCTGCTATCTTGGAGTCGTCGGGGTGATCGCCGGAGGTGATGCCTCCCAAGGCGGTGCCATAGATGGTGGGGAACATCAAGCTCATGAAGAGGCTGATGAGCACAAGGGAAACAACCAGCATCATACCCTTACCGGCTGTGAAGGCCACGGCTATAGAGCAGAGCATGGAGAGGACACCCGAAACGGCCAGTAGCTTGATGGGCTTAACCCACTTCATCAACCAGGTGTAGAAGAAGCGTGACAGGCAGAAGGCTACCATGCTGATAAGGAAGATATTGCTGGCCTCGGCCTCCAGGACACCCATCTCCTGCATGACGATACGGATTGTATAAGACCATACACCTACCTGAGCACCTACATAGAAGAACTGGGCAACAACACCATATACGTAGCGTTTGTTGCCAGTCAGACGGCTAAGGGTCGATTTCAAGGAGCCTCCTGATGAGGCATCACGACCCTCGGGCATGTTCGCAAAGAGCATCACGGCCATGATAACCAATAACAGGCACCCCAACGCCGTATAGGTCTGACTCACGGAATAAAGCGAGATGTTATCAAGTATCAGATACTTGCTGACCAGGATGCCTGTGATACTACCCACGGGATTGAAAGACTGGGCGATATTGAGTCTACGAGTGGCTGTCTCGGGGGTGCCCATAGCCATGATATAGGGGTTGGCAGTGGTCTCCAACACCGAGCAGCCTCCGGCCATGATGTAGATGGCTATCAGATAAAAGGCATAACTGGCGGCCTTGGCGGCAGGGAAGAAGAGGAGGGCACCGGCAGCGTATAGAAGGAGACCGAGGATGACACCGGCACGATAGCTATATTTGCGGATGAAGAGCGCCGCGGGTATGGCAAAGCAGAAGTAGGAACCGTAGAAAGCTGACAGAATAAGGCTGGTCTGCATATCGGTCATGTCCATGATGCGCTTGAAGGCCGCCAACAAGGTGTCGGTCATATTGTTGGCCACTCCCCACAAGAGGAAGAGACTGGTCACGAGGATAAAAGGTAAGGTATACTTCTTTTCTATTGCTTTACTCATAGGTGTTGGTTATAGTTATAGTTATTGGCTATTAGCCGAGTAAACGAAACATCTAGTGTTGGGACTTAGAATCTGTTGTAAGCGTCCAAAAATGACGTACCCCTAGACGATTTGAAAATTGAAAGTTGGAGATTACGCTACTTTACAACCTGCTCTATGAAGGAGGAGAACAATTTGAAGGACTATTTTTAAGATTAATTTATAATGACACGCGGAGCGTGAAATAATTTACAATTGGACAATTTCAAATTACCATATAGAGGACTGATGCCACCTGTCAATTATGCCACTTACTTTTAAAAACCTATATAGGAAAATAATTAATTCGTGTGACTAACACTTACCTTAATTATTTAAATACGTATATGAAGTTTAAAAAACATCTGACGGTAATGGAAAGTGGCGATACATGTATGTAATATAGTGAGGTGGGAGAGTTAATAAATAATGTTTTCCTGTTTTTCGCCAAGGTGTCGGTAATTGACTGTATCGCACTGTATTTCACCTGCTTATCGACCGACACCCAGGTTGCGGGGTGTCGGTGGGCGATCGGAGCTGTCTGGCAGGAAAATTCTCTTTGTCCGTTTTTTCTATCGGAAGGCTCTGATAAAGTTAACGGGACTGTCTGTTTTCTGTGTATCTGCGACCGATACCACCGACACGGGGGTGTCGGTCGGTAAACCATTGTATTGCTTTTTGTTATGGCCAGAAACCGATACCCGAGACCTAAAAAGGGAAAACATATCTCTCTTTTGCAATGGAAATAATATAGATGTTGTCCCCAAACGTCTCATGCAATTACCAGTTCATTACTATCGGGACTCGAGTTCAGAGGGCTTTGGACTCGAGTTCAGAGGGCTCTGGACTGGAGTCTAGACGGCTCTGGACTGGAATTTGGAGCCTGTGAAAAGAATTTTTCGCTTTGGTGATAAGAATCTGTTTGGATTTTACCGCTAATAAGTTTCATGTTATACTTTTCAGTTTATTTGAGGCTCTTATTACCATCTTTACACTCTTTGTTCTTGCAAATAGACCACTATTTACTGCGACCAAACAGTGCAAATCTGCTCAAAAATACCTCTCAACTAAACTTGAAATAAAATCCAAACAGATTCTAATTCTTGGCACTAATATAGATGTTGTTCAAACGTCTCATTGCAATTACCCCCTCCCTCTACGGGGACTCACACAACTCCGCGCTTCGCTTGGAACTCCCTCCGCCCTTCGGGCTCGTCCCTCTATAAACAGAGGGACAGAGGGAGAGTGCTTTTTAGTTTGTTCGTACGCTCACCATTTTCTATTCTCTATTCACTCTTCACTACTCACTCTCTCCACCGACCTTGTTTGCGGACTTGTCTGCCCAGCGCTGCATGAGGTGCCAGAAGCCTTTGCGCTTGAAATGGGTGGAGGCGCCTATCTTGCTGAGAGTATGATAGAGGGAGGTGCCCTTGCGTATCTGGGACTTCACGAAGCCATAGAAGACGAACGTGACGAGGAGGCCCATCAGCACCACGACATAGAGCTGAACGTCCACCGTAGCGCCGAGGCGGTAGGATACGTACCAGCAGAGCACCACGAGGAGGTTGGTACCGATGATGGAGAGCGCGGTGCCGATATGCGAGAAGCCCAGCTCGATGTAGAGGTGGTGGAGGTGGGTCTTGTCGGGG
>JAFQLT010000002.1 GCA_017396545.1 Bacteroidaceae bacterium
AACATGCCAAAAGTTAAGACTAACTCCGGTTCAAAAAAAAGATTCGCTCTTACCGGAACAGGTAAAATCAAGAGAAAGCACGCTTATCACAGTCACATCTTGACAAAGAAGACTAAGAAGCAGAAACGTAACCTCGACCACGTTACACTTGTGCACAGCGCAAATGTAGCACAGGTTAAGGAACTTCTTGCAATGAAGTAATCTTAAATGTTAAGCGAGTTAATCTAACAAAAATTATTAATCGGATGGTTAGCAAAACCAAGACTGCCCAAGGCAGCGCTAACATCTAAAAAAGAAACAAAACTATGCCAAGATCAGTAAATCATGTTGCTTCAAGAGCAAAGAGAAAGAAAATTTTAGGTTTAACCAGAGGTTACTTCGGCGCTCGTAAGAACGTATGGACCGTTGCCAAGAACACTTGGGAGAAGGGTCTGACCTACGCTTACCGCGACCGTAAGAATAAGAAGCGCAACTTCCGTGCCTTGTGGATCCAGCGTATCAATGCTGCCGCTCGTCTCGAAGGTATGTCTTATTCTCAACTGATGGGTGCATTGCACAAGGCTGGTATCGAGATCAACCGTAAGGTGCTCGCCGACCTCGCAATGAATCATCCTGAAGCTTTCAAGGCTATCGTAGCTAAGGCTAAGGCTGCTTGATTGCGGCTCACGCGGATTGAATAACCACTTGAAAAAAGTGTTATTTAACATGATAACGAAAAAAAGAGGCTCAGGCCTCTTTTTTTTATGAAAAAGAGTCCCTATATTTGTGCCAAGAAAACGGAAGAAAACCTCTGTAGGGCGAACATTCCGGCTCTGAGCAGTGTTCTTTGAAGTAGAAAGCAACGATGACGAAGATATCTCGTAGGTTAGCGTTAACGTTGTGAAAAAATATAGTCGTGTCGGTTTAGACTGGGAAACTCATCAAATGTATCTGAAAACCGAGGACAGCTTCGACTTCCAATGGCGGGCCACGCCCCGAGAGGGGTAACCTTGAGTCGGTGGATTACAAAGGGGGCGAGCACTCAAATCCTATTTCTCGGAGTTTCATCGCATCAATCCGGCACGACTTTCTTGTATCCCGATCCGATTTATCATCCTTTTAATTTTGTCTGCTTGCTTAAAAGTTGTACTTTTGTTTATCGAAAGAAAAAATAATGCTTTTAGCCGACAACATTGTTATTCGCTTTGGTGAAGAGTACGTGCTCGACCGTTTCTCCTGCCATATCCACAGAGGCGACTTTGTCTGCATTACCGGCATGTCCGGTTGTGGAAAAACATCGCTGCTGAAGGCATTCCTTGGACTTGCGCCATTGGCAGCCGGTGAGATTAGAGTGGGGGAGTATATGCTTAGTGAACATACGTGTGGAGCTATACGTAAGCAAGTCCTTTATTTGCCTCAGGATTTGGCGTTGCCCTATACTATGGTAGATGAAGCTGTGACTCATGTGCTGAGGGTGGGTGGCTTGCGGTATGATCGTTCGCTGAAGGCTTTGTTGTATGCGAATATGAAAAAACTGGGGCTCGATGAGGATTTGCTCGGCAAGCGTGTGGCCGAAATCTCGGGTGGCCAGCGACAGCGGCTGATGCTGGCGGCACTGTCGTTGCTCAATAGAGAGGTGTGGCTGCTCGATGAGCCTACGGCTGCACTTGACAAGACTTCGCGTGATTATGTGATAGATTTTCTCATCGAGCAGCAGCGCTGCGGGAAGACTATCGTGGCTGTGTCGCACGATGTTTGTTTTTCTGACAGGTGTTCGATGATTATCCAATTGGGTTGATATGGCTACAATAGATATCTCTTATCTCTATCTTGGTGTGGGCTTGCTGCTCTTGCTCGTGCCTGTATACTATCTTTGGCGTTTCGAGACGGGACTGCTCAAGGGATTCTGTGTCGGTGCAGTACGTATGATAGTGCAGATGCTTTTTATTGGTGTTTATTTGCGCTACCTCTTCGAATGGGATAGTCCTTGGGTCAATTGCCTATGGGTGCTTGTCATGGTCTATATTGCTGCAGAGACAGCCGTATCCCGTACCAATGTGCGGCGTGGTATGCTAATGATGCCTCTTGTTGTCGGTTTTGTTGTGGCCAGTGTGCTCATTGGACTTTATTTCCTGGGCATTGTACTGCAGTTGGATAATATCTTCAGTGCGCAGTACTTCATACCCATCATGGGTATCTTACTGGGCAATATGCTTACGGTCAATGTGATCGCGGTAGGAACATTCTATTCTACTTTGGATCGCGAGCAGAATCTCTATTACTTCCTGCTGGGCAACGGGGCTTCTCAGGGAGAGGCGTTGGTGCCCTTTGTCCGTCAGGCCATTGCCAAATCGTTCAGTCCCACAATAGCCAATATGGCGGTGATGGGGTTAGTGTCATTGCCAGGTACGATGATTGGGCAGATATTGGGCGGTAGCACCCCTGACGTGGCCATCAAGTATCAGATCATGATAGTGGTCATTACGATGTCAGCATCTATGCTGTCATTGATGATTGCCATTCGTCTGTCGGTCAAGAAGGCTTTCGATGGTTATGGCCGCATGAATAAAGTAATGCGGGGCAATGGTTGACTGTGCCTTATGGATGTGTGTGTATGTCGGTAGATGCTGGCAATAGCCCCTCGCTCAGTTGAAACTGCTTCTGATTACCCTTATCCTGATGCGGTCTTGGCCTCCTGCAAGTCGAACAGAGTTGAGGCTTAGGTCATGGCGGAAGTTAACGATTGAATTGTTCGAATCTGTGATTGCCGTTACCGGAATCAGTACGATCTTGTTCCAATCGGGACTCTCACCACGCTTGCTCCAGCAATAGGTAATAAGACGTGCTATGTTGCTGTATTCATAGCGGTTGTAGGTACTGTTGTGGGTGGAATAGTATGAACTGATGTTGTCTGTCAGCTTGTTTTTCTCAAAGAATGTATGCATCTCGTCCTTATGGACCATCAGCAGTGCTTGTGGTATGCCAAACTGGTATTTGCTGTCTGCGGGCTCGTTGTAGCAGTCGAAGCTTATTTTTGCTGAATTGATGCTGGCTTCGTTTGCCATAATCTCGTCTATAGGTAGTGTCACCTCTGTGAAGATGGCTGCCGGGGTCTTTAGGTAGGTACACGAATTGTCGTCGATAAGTGGCTTCAGTGTCTCCTTATTAGTCTCGAATCGATTGGCTTGCAGTACCTCTTCAGTGCCGACAAATGGAGTCCAGGAGATTGTTCCGGACTCTACGTCCTGAAAATATATTCTCAAGACGGCTTGGTCAATGTAGAGTATGGTGCCGTCTCCTTGCGCAGCTTTTACATAGTAGCCTTTGCATACGTGCTCGATGAAGTTGCTTGCATTGCTGAAATAGTCCTTGTCCTTGCGGTACAATTCTATCATCTTGGTTCCAATCTTTGTAGGAAGCGGTATGCAGACGTTTGGGTAGTGCTCGGGGTCATCCAGCTCACTATCTTCCAGTGTGTAGTCTGTAGCTGTGTAGACCTTGGTTGCCAGTGGCTTGCTGTCTTCATTGTAGAATTGGGTGGGGTCGAGGTTTGTATAATACCTTTCTCCCTCTTGTAACGTCTTCTCCAGTTCATAGACTTCGGCTGTCATCGTATTGTTAGGGTCGCCAAAGTAGTTGGTGAAGTATAGGCATAATTCTACTTTTACGGCAGAGTCGCCAAGGATGTTGTCGGGGAATACATCACCGTCCTCTTGGCAGTTGAATTGCGTAATGAAGTCCGCCTCGAGTATAGAGCCTGTTTGAGGGTCGGTAAATCGTCCGAGGTAGACCTTGTTTGTCTTGCCCAGCACGGAATCTACGGCAATAGATTTGGTTGTGGCCCAGTAGGTCGCAGTGTCAATGGATATGGCATCATGGTCAGGGATGATGCTGCTGCCCAATGAACCGGTATTGTCATCGCAGGCTGCCAGGCAGAGGAAAAGGGTCAGTATGTAGGCTATAGATTTCTTCATTCAATGGGTTGGTAGGGTTTCTTATTTCTCTTCGTGCAGTTGGGTGTAGAATGAGCTGCATGCATCGGTATACTCGGTTCCGGTCTTGTGCTCCAACACCGGCTTTCCGAGCGAACGTGCATAGTCCACGAGGATCGGGTCTGCATTTTCGCTGTTCACTACCACACCATCGGCCCACTTTATGGCCATCTTGCTCAGTTCATGATAGCTTACCGGTGTGACGATATCGCTGAAATCGACCTCCTCCATATTCTTTATCATCACTTTCTGGAGGTAGTTTTCCGGGAATGTGGCGTTGAAACTGTCATCGTAGAGTGAGTACACAAACTTGGTGTTTCGGAATGCAGGCTCATCCTTATAGAAGGTTTTGATGTATAGTCCAACGAGAGCGCCTATCCATCCGTGGCAGTGGATGGTATCGGGATACCACGACTGTTTTTTTACGGTCTCCAGTACACTGCGTGCAAAGAAGATGGTGCGTTCGTCATTGTCGGGATATTCGTTTCCTTTGTCATCGCGTGTGTTCAGGTGGTTGCGGAAGTAGTCATCGTTGAGGATGAAGAACACCTGTGTGCGCAGCGATGGCATTGAGGCTACCTTGATGATGAGCGGATGGTCAGTATCGTCAACGATGATATTCATGCCGGTCAGGCGTATCACTTCGTGCAGCTGGTTGCGGCGTTCGTTGATGTTGCCCCATTTGGGCATGAAGGTTCTTATTTCATATCCTTTTTCCTGGGCACCTTTCAGCAATTCCTTGCAGGTGTCGGCAATGGCACTACTTTCCGTAAACGGAACAATCTCCTGAGCGATAAATAGAATCTTGTTTGCTTTCATCAGTTTTTCTGTGTACTTAGTCTCGTTATATAACAACAAAGGTGGTGCTTGTCACGAAATTTTGTGCAAAGATACGAAAAAAAACTCGTTCAGGCGTAATCCTCTTCTTTGTTTTTAATCTAAAACTTTGTTAAGCAGCCTATTGTTGCGTCAACTTGTAGGATTGGTTCCTCCAAAAGCTTCATCCGTACAATTGTAGACGTCCGGTCATCGTTGTTCTTATCGACTACGCATTAGCCGTTATCAGGTGAGCAGTGGCAATCGCTGGTGTGCCACCATCCGCCAACTCCACTTAATGCAATGAACAACTGATGCTTAACAGCGGACAGATCGGACAATAATCCACGTAGGTAGTGTCCGCTAATAATGCCTGTTCTCCCTGATTGGCAGGTATAGGAGTGGCTGTACGATTTTGTGGACTTATGGTGCTTTATCCTTATTCTATGGCTTTTTTTCCAGTATAGGGATGTTTATCATTTGTCCGATGGCTACATTGTTGAAGTCGTTCATCTGATTGTGCTTGACGATGTAGGGCCATAGGCGCTTGTCGCCATAGTATTTCTTGGTCAGATAGATGATTGTCTCGCCATTTCTCAACTCATGTGTCACAAGGGTACCGGCTATCCTGTAGTCTGTGGTGTCGGCAGGTGTTATATCCTTAAGACTTTTGTTCTGCAAATCCTTTGTTATCGGCACGAGGGGTGGGGGCGTTTCAGCCGTCAGTCTTTCCTTTTCCAGTGCTTGGTTCCCTCTGTCTTGAGCAGTCGGTACCGTAGGCTCTGTGCTATCTCCTTGTTCTTTGGGGGCTGTAGTGCCTTGCTCTTCCATTGGTGGCAGGCTTTGTTCTTTGGGGGATTCTTCCCATTCCATACCAAGTTCTTCCTGCAGGTTTGGCTTGATAATCATGCTGCTTTGCCCCTTTTCCTCGTCAGATGATTGCTTTTCGGCAAGTGATACTGTGGCATAGTGGTAGTATGCTCCTGTCGCCATGGTCATGAGTAGGAGTATAACTGTCCATACATAGGCATGGCGTTTCTTCCGTCGTTGTTTCGGTTGTGCTTCCTCTCTTTTTGTTTCCTCGCAGACAGTCTGGCTTCGCTGTCCAGTATTTTGTTGCTTGGTGCTCTCTCTCTCGTCTTGTATGATTTCGCACTTTGTTTCGGTACGTAGTGTTTCTGCCTCTTCTACCCCTTCTACCGCTTTGTCTGCGATGGTCTCTTCTTTGTTTACCTCTTCAGTGGGTACGGTCTCCTCGGCTGCTTTTTCTTCTGTAGCTGTATCCGTTGTAGCTGTATCCTCGATGGCCTCTTCTTCGGTAGGGTATCCATCGTTGAGTTCTGTCGGTTCGAAGTGTGCAAATGGGCGGTTCACGAGTTCTTTCATGGCACTGTCGGGCGTAAAACTAACCTTGCGGTAGCCCTTGATGGTGATGCGGTCTCCGGTATTGACATCTACGCTGCTGCGGTCGCTTACTTCCAGGAGCTTGAAAGTACCCAATCCCTTGACCTTCACCATGCTGTCTTCCTGTAGTCCTTTGTCTATAGATGCTATGAAGGCATGCATGAAGCTGTCTGCGGCTTCGCGGGTAATCTTGCTCTTTGCTGCAAGTTCCTCGGCTATATTGCTCAATGTAATCTTTCCCATGGTGTGTCGTGGTTATTCGGCGTTGAATTTCTCCTTGAGTACATTGCTCTGCTTGAATCCGAGCACTAATTTAGGCGGTATGAGATAGCGCTTGCCAGTTGTGGGATTTACCGAAATGCGCTCCATCTTCTTTTTTACTTCAAAAGTCCCGAAGGATGATATGCTTACAGTCTCATCGTGCAGGAAGTGTTCTTCGAGTATCCTGATAGTGTCGTCCACCAGTTTGGCCGTTGTGCCAATGGGTAGATTGATCTGCTTGGATAGCTCTGCAATAAATTCCTTATTGTTCATTGCTTGTCTTTTAGGAGTTCAGGAGTAAGGAGTTCAGACAATGCTTGCACTTGGCTTGTCCAAGAATAGCCTGTTCGCTGATGTTCTGTTCGTGGTTTATTATTGTCATTTATTGGAGATTACCTTTCCATACAAGTCAAACTCATCGGCTCCCGTAATCTCCACCATATAATAGTGTCCGATCTCGACTTCGTTGTCGGTTTTCAGGAGCAATACTTCAGGGTCTACCTCGGGTGAGTCGTATTGGGTGCGGCCAACAAAGTATTCGCCCTCTTCACGATCGACAACCACTTGGAAGGTCTTACCTATGCTTGCGGCACTCACCTCCTCGGCAATACGCTGCTGCACACGCATCAAGCGACTAAGACGTGCCTGCTTGGTATCGTCATCAATATTGTCTTCGAAATGTTCGGCTGCATACGTGCCCTCCTCCTCGGAATAGGCAAAGGCGCCCATGCGCTCGAAGCGCATGTCTTTGGTAAACTGTACCAGCTCTTCGAACTCCTCCTCCGTTTCACCAGGGAAACCGACCATCAGTGTCGTACGCAGATAGATGCCGGGTACCTCACGGCGAATCGTCTGGAGCAGCTCTATCGTCTCCTCCTTCGTGATGTTGCGTCGCATATTCCTGAGCACGTTGGTACTCACGTGCTGTAATGCTATATCAAGGTACTTGCATACGTTGTCGCGCTCGCGCATCACACGCAACAAATCCATCGGGAAATGGGTGGGATAGCCATAGTGCAAGCGTACCCACTTCACGCCCTCCACATCGGCAATGCGCTCCACCAGCTCGGCTATGCACTGCTTCTTATAGAGATCTACACCATAGTATGTGAGGTCTTGGGCAATGAGCTGTATCTCTGATACTCCTCGGCTCACGAGCAGACGTACCTCGTCGACAATCTCCTCCATGGGGCGACTCACGTGGCGACCCGTAATAATAGGTATCGCGCAATAGGCACAAGTGCGGTCGCACCCCTCGGAAATCTTCACATAGGCATAGTGCTGCGGGGTGGTTTGGACTCTATCAATGAAAGAGACCTCCCCTAACTCCTCCCGAAGAGAGGAACTTGTCTCCGCAATGCCAGAATCATTCTTAGCGGAATGAGCCAGGTCATCGACTAATTGCGCCCAGTCGAACTTACCGTAATACTTGTCCACTTGGGGTATCTCGTCGCCCAGCTCGGTCATATAGCGCTCTGAGAGGCATCCCATCACGAACACTTTACGCACTTTCTTCTTGGCTTTCAGTTCGCACACCTCGAGAATCATGTTGATGGATTCCTCCTTGGCATCGCCGATGAATCCGCAGGTGTTGATAACGACAATCTCGCCATTTACCTTGTCGGGATTGTGGCGGAGCGTATGCCCATTCTCTTCGAGCAACTTCATCAGCTTCTCGGAATCTACCAGATTCTTCGAGCAACCGAGCGTGATAACGTCTATTCTGTTTTTGAGCATATAATCTTAAGGAGTTCAGGAGTTCGGGAGTCAGAAGTTCTCGGATTTGCTGGGCGCAAGCATTGTATGAACTCCTGACTCCTGAGCTCCTAAAACTAACTAGAAAAGTGAATCTACAAATTCTTTCTTGTTGAAGGGCTGGAGGTCGTCGATGCCCTCACCCAATCCGACGAAGCGAACAGGAATCTTGAACAGGTCAGACACGCCGATAACAACGCCACCCTTGGCTGTGCCATCAAGCTTGGTGATGGCCAATGCGGTAACCTCGGTAGCGAGAGTAAACTGACGGGCTTGTTCAAAAGCATTCTGTCCGGTAGAGCCGTCGAGCACCAGGAGTACTTCGTTGGGGGCATAATCGACCACCTTTTTCATGACATTCTTGATCTTGGTAAGCTCGTTCATAAGGCCAACCTTGTTGTGCAGACGTCCTGCTGTATCGATAATTACCACGTCGGCATCATTGGCAACGGCCGATTTCACCGTATCAAATGCCACAGAAGCAGGGTCAGCTCCCATCTTCTGCTTGATAACCGGCACATCGGCACGATGGCCCCACTCCACCAATTGCTCCACGGCAGCAGCACGGAAAGTGTCGGCAGCACCGAGATATACCTTCAGGCCTGCCTTCTTGAACTGATGGGCCAGCTTACCGATGGTCGTGGTCTTACCTACACCATTCACGCCCACCACCATAATCACATAGGGGCGTTTAGCATCATCAGGGATAGAGAATCCTTCGGTATTTGTCGCTTCATTTTCGGTGAGCAGAGATGCTATCTCATCCTTGAGTATGTCGTTCAGTTCATTGGTGGTCACATATTTGTCGCGTGCCACACGCTCCTCGATGCGCTTAATGATTTTCAGTGTGGTGTCAATGCCCACATCCGAGGTTATCAGTGCCTCTTCCAGATTATCGAGTACCTCATCGTCTACTTTTGACTTGCCAGCTATCGCTCTGGCAATCTTGCCCAATACGTTCTCTTTTGATTTCGACAATCCCTTGTCGAGTACCTCTTTTTTGTCTTTTGAGAAGAATGAAAAAAATCCCATAAGTATATCGTGTTGCAAATAATCTACAAAGATAAGGCAAAAAAACGATTAAACAAAACGGGAACGGTGATGGATGCTTCTCTTCTTGTGCTACTGTCCTACTATTGCTGCTGTAGGTGCTCAGCACTCTGCCAGATGCGGTCATCGGGCACAGGGGCGACGATATCGATCAGCACTTTGGATACGGGATGCTCAAACTGAATACGTCGTGCATGCAACGATATGCTCCCATCGGGGTTGGATCGTCCTGCGCCATACTTGAGGTCTCCTTTGATGGGTGAGCCTATCTTGGCAAGCTGGCAGCGTATTTGATGGTGGCGTCCTGTCTGTAGAGCCACTTCAAGCAGGTGGTAGTTGTTCATGCTACCTAGCAGACGGTATCTGAGAACCGAACGCTTAGCACCGTTGCGCTCTGAGGTGTAGGCATACGATTTGTTTTGTTTCTCGTTGCGTACGAGGTAATGCACCAGTTCGGCTTCAGGCTCTGCGGGGCGATTCTTGACGATGGCCCAGTAGGTTTTCTTTATATGACCTCCTTCGCGGAACATGGTGTTGAGCCGTTCGAGTGCCTTGCTCGTTCGGGCAAATACGACCACCCCACTGACGGGGCGATCCAAGCGGTGCACCACGCCGAGGAATACAGCTCCGGGTTTGTGATACTTCTCCTTTATATAAGCTTTCACCAACTCAGACAATGGGGTGTCTCCCGTCTTGTCGCCTTGCACAATCTCAGAGGCGGACTTGTTGATCACAATGATGTGATTATCTTCGTAGAGTACCTGCATATATTAACCGTTAGCTGCAATCTGTTAGACATCCATTCCCAAGCCTCGTAGGATCACTTGACGGGCGTGACGCTCCAGTGTGTGCGCATCTACACTACCGGCTAACAGGCCACGTACATACGGTGCTTCCATGCCCTTGACGCTATAGTGTATGATCTCTGCCATCACCTCGGCATCGCCGAAATGGAATAGGCCTTGCTCGCGTCCCTCGATGATGACCTTACGTATGATACCGATTTCTATCTTGTCGTAATGGCGGCGTATACTGTCGATGGTGAGGTAGAAACGCCTAAAGTCGGCACGCAACGAACCGTTCCGGAATACCGTATGGCGCACATTATGGAGCCTGCCGATGACAAGCTCCATTATTTTCCTGTCGGCAGGGATGTCCTTATCGGCAATCGTGCGCAACACATCGAGTATCTTGTTCAGCTCAGTCTCGATAACTCGGCGCAACAGAACTTCTTTGCTTGGAAAGTGCATATATAATGTACGGCGCCCCCTCTTGGCAGTGCGTGCAATGGCAGTCATCGTAGTGCGTTCGTATCCGTAACGGGTAAAAAGCACGCGTGCCGCTTCTATCAAAGTGTCCGTGGTTTTGCTCACTGTAGTGCTCATATTGACCGCAAAATTACAAAATATAATCACATGGGGACGGAAAAATGCCGAAAAATATAAAAAAGTAGAGAAAAAGTTTGCGGTATCGGAAAAATGGTGTACCTTTGCATCGTCAAAGAAAAAACATCGCGGAGTGGAGCAGTGGTAGCTCGTTGGGCTCATAACCCAAAGGTCATTGGTTCGAATCCTTTCTCCGCAACCAAAAGAGGCTCAACAATTGTTGGGCCTCTACTTTTTACTACTGCTGCTGTCCTTTTGCTACCATTGTGGCATGCCTTGGAATATCGTAGCCTCACTGTACGGGATGAGGTATCCGTCAAATGTCATCGAGCGCCCCGTGAAATTAGGGTTAACTATGGCGCTGGCCTGATTGGTCCCTCCTGTCAGCGTCACATATACCGTGGCCGATACCGCACTACCCTCGATATAGTAGCTATAGTATACATTGCCGTGCTTGTCTGTCGATGTACGTTCATTAGAGACAGTGCCCTGCACTGTCACGCCTCCCAAACCATTAGGGCTGTAGGTGAAACTGGAGTAGGCCGTTTGTATGACACCTTCGTTGTCGCGGCAACTGATGTAGTTGGTACTTGGTGTCACAAATCGCGTGATGCCGTTGACGAAGTTGATGTTGCTTGCCTCGAGGACCCATGCTCCCTCTTTCAGTGCTACGATTGCCTTGTGGTATGCTACTGAGTCCCGGTGCTGCTCTGCGGCATTCTCTGCGGTACGGAGGCGCTCGCGTTCGGCACGCCATGCTTTTGCGCGTTCGGAACGTGTGTGCTGCGCATGCAGCGATGTGCTGAGCAATGCGCAGAAAAGGATTGTCAGATAAAATGCTTTCTTCATAATCGGTCTGCGTTTAGAGTTTTTAAGTTTATGCTTTTTCGGGTTAGTTGCTGCGCCATAAACATAGGAAAGAACAAAAGGTTTGTAGCTTAGCATCTCTTAACTCTTCTTAGGGATGGGTAAGAGGGCTTTGGGCTTAACTTCTGCTGTAAGTCTCGTGCGAATGAATGAAAGCACGCGTGCTTTAGATTTCGTTTGATTGATTTTTTCTGTTGAACTTGTGTGAATATGCTTTTTTTTATGTAAGTTTGCACCGAAAATTATTGACCATTGATAAACATAAGTAGTAAAATGAAGAAAAAAAATGTATTATTGGTTGTTTGCGCTCTTCTTCTCGGTGTGTTCTCTGCTCCGCTTCGTGCGCAAAAGCATGGCGATTGGTCTATGACTGTAGGTGCCGATGCTGTGAGTCATTATCTGTGGCGCGGTATGGAGTTGGGTGGTCCCAGTGTACAGCCTTCTCTCTACTTTGATTATGGGAGGGGCGATTGGGCTGTGAGCCTTGGTCTTTGGGGTACAAGGTCGTTGTTTGCAAACCGCTATGGCGAACATTATGGTGAATTGGATCTTTCGATAGAGGCTTCGTGGCGCAACTTTACCCTCTCGCTTGCCGACTATGGAGAGGGACGCTACTTCGGCCCTTGGCAGGAGGGTCACTTCCTCGACTTCGGGCTCAGCTACACGTTGAGTGAGAATATCCCCGTTACCCTCTCATGGTACTCCATCGTCAATCAGACATTCGAGGGCTCGCTCGATGGCGGTGGCTTCGACTGGGCAGCAGCCTTTCCCTCTTACTTTGAGGTAGCTTACGATTTTTCCCTTTCGGTTGTGGATTTCAGTGTCGCAGCCGGTATGTTCCCCTTTGCTTCGGGTTATTATGAGAATGATGCTTTCGGCATCTGCAATCTCCACCTCAGTGCTGGTCACGAGTTTGAGTTTCAGCATGGCGGTACCTTGCCCATGGCTGCTCAGATTATGTATAACCCCGTTTTCAACGAGTTCTTCTGGGGGGTGAGCGTAGGCTACTACTTCTCGTTGGATCTTTAGGAAACGGTTTTTCTCCATCAGTTTTCTCTCAAGGTGCTATATAGAACTTCATCGTGCAATGAAAATAGCAGTGGCAGGTACGGGGTATGTGGGTTTGAGTCTGGCAACGCTGCTGGCTCAGCACAATGAGGTAACGGCGGTTGACATCGTATCCGAAAAGGTGGATATGATCAACCGTCGCGTGTCTCCCATTCAGGACGACTATATAGAGATGTTCTTCGCCGAGAAGCAACTCAATCTCGTGGCTACCCTCGATGCCGAGGTGGCCTATAGGGATGCCGACTTCGTTATAATCGCTGCTCCTACGAACTATGACAGCCGCAAGAATTTCTTTGATACCTCAGCGGTGGAGAGCGTTATAGACAAGGTACTCGAGTGTGGCTCCGAGGCAACGATGGTCATCAAGAGTACCATCCCCGTAGGCTACTGCCGTAGCTTATATGTGCGGTATGCTCGCCTGTTTAAAGAGCGTGGTTATGGCGCTACACGCAAGCTTCGTCTCCTGTTCTCGCCTGAGTTCTTGCGCGAGAGCAAGGCGCTCTACGATAACCTCTACCCTTCGCGCATCATTGTCGGGTATCCACGGATGCTTGTCGGCTTTGATGAGGAGAATGAGGCTATACGTGCCATTGCGGGAGATCATCTCGAGGAGGCTGCCCATATTTTTGCCCAACTTCTCGTCCAAGGAGCCATCGGTAATGGAAATGAAAATATCCCGGAGAGTAATTGTCTTTTTTCAACTATCGGTGGTCAATTTGCAAAGGGGATTCCATTGCTTTTCATGGGGTTGAAGGATGCTGAGGCCGTGAAGCTCTTTGCTAACACCTACCTTGCCCTTCGTGTCAGCTACTTCAACGAGTTGGATACGTATGCCGAGCTCAAGGGACTTGATGCTTCTGCGATTATTGAGGGTATCGGGCTCGATCCACGTATTGGTACCCACTATAATAATCCGTCGTTTGGCTATGGAGGTTATTGCCTGCCTAAAGATACCAAGCAACTACTTGCCAATTATGAGGATGTGCCCCAGAATATGATGTCGGCTATTGTAGAGAGCAATCGTACACGCAAGGACTTTATTGCCGACCAGGTGCTGAAGATGGCAGGGTGGTACAGCTATACGGAGAGTAATCAATATGATTCAGTGATTCGGAATTCGCAATCGAGAACTCAGGATTTGCATCCTCCGGTTATCGGAGTTTACCGCTTGACCATGAAGGCAGGCAGCGACAATTTTCGCCATAGTTCCATTCAAGGTGTAATGAAGCGCATCAAGGCCAAAGGGGCTGAGGTGATTATCTATGAACCCTCGATGGTGGATGGGACTAGCTTTTTTGGGAGTCGGGTGGTGAACGATTTGGATGCATTCAAGGCGCAGTCGCAAGCAATCATAGCCAATCGTTACGATGTTGTGTTGGATGATGTGAAAGAAAAGGTGTATACGCGCGACATATTCAGACGCGACTGACCCCTTTTTTGCCTATAGGTTCATGTAAGCTGTTTGCTGTGCTTGTTTGTTCGTGGAAGAACTGGGTGCGTGCAGTTCTCTTGTAGCTATGGATAGTCTTTTGCTTTGTGAAGAAATTCACGTTTGCAGCGGATAAATCGGCGCTTTGCCGGATAAAACAAGCTTTTTCCGGCAAAGTCGTTGTTTATTCACTTGCTTATTTGTATCTTTGCGCCTAATTGTATTATAGGGGTCAAGTGCCCTTACTGTTGTAATATAGAAGATATTGTATGAAAGCATGTTTCATGGGGTTGGGATACATTGGTCTCCCGACTGCAATTATAGCGGCAAAGCATGGGGTTGAGGTCATCGGTGTGGATGTGAATACTGATGTGGTGGAGGTGACCAATGCCGGCAAGCTGCATATCGTAGAAGATGGGTTGGAGGACTTGTTGCAGGAGGCTATTGCTTCGGGCAATTTTAAGGCATATACCAAGCCGCAAGAGGCTGATGCCTTCTTCATCGTGGTACCCACGCCATTTAAGGGAAATCACGAACCTGATACCTCGTTCGTAGAGGCTGCCACGATGATGGTACTTCCCCTTTTGAAAGAAGGGGATTTGTATGTTATCGAATCCACCTCGCCTATAGGCACTACGGAGAAGATGACGGAACTGATTTTCAAGCACCGTCCCGAGCTTAAGGACAAGATTTATATTGCGTACTGCCCTGAGCGTGTATTGCCGGGAAATATCATTGAGGAGCTGGTTAACAATGACCGCGTCATCGGTGGTATCAACGAGGCTTCTACCGAGAAGGCCAAGGAGTTTTATCGCCACTTCGTGAAGGGACAGCTGCATTCGACCAACTGTCGCACGGCGGAGATGTGCAAACTTACGGAGAATGCTTCGCGTGACGTTCAGATTGCCTTTGCCAATGAGCTTTCGCTCATCTGCGACAAGGCTGGCATCAATGTGTGGGAACTTATAGAATTAGCAAACAAGCATCCGCGCGTAAACATATTGCAGCCGGGATGTGGCGTGGGCGGACATTGTATTGCTGTGGATCCCTATTTCATATCATCGGCCTATCCCAATGAGGCACGCATCATATGTCAGGCGCGTCAGGTCAACAACTATAAGGCGCAGTGGTGTGCCGAGAAGGTGCGCCGTATGATGGTGGAGTTTGAATTGAAAAATCACCGTGCCCCAAAGGTTGCTATGATGGGACTTGCTTTCAAACCCAATATTGACGATTTGCGTGAGTCGCCCGCAAAGTTGATAACTTCACGTGTGCTACAGTCGTGTAACAATGGTAATGTAATGGTGGTAGAGCCCAATATTACCGAACATAACGTTTTTAAATTAACAAATTACAAAACGGCATACGAAAAAGCCGATATTGTCGTTTATTTGGTAAATCACCGTGAGTTTGCCGAGCTCAACTATCGTTCCGAGGTGCAGGTGCTCGACTTCTGCGGCGTTTTCAAGAAATAACGGATAGTGGCCATGAAGAAGGTAATGTTGGTGTTTGGCACTCGCCCCGAAGCTATCAAGATGGCTCCGTTAGTGAAGGCCTTCACGCAATTTCCTGAAACATTTGAAACGGTTGTTTGTGTCACCGGTCAGCATCGCGAGATGTTGGATCAGGTGTTGCATATCTTTGATATCATTCCCGACTACGATCTCAACATCATGAAGCGGGGGCAGGACCTCTACGACGTGACATCACGTGTGCTGCTTGGCATGCGCGATGTGTTGCGTGAGTCGCAGCCCGATGTGGTGCTTGTACATGGCGACACCACGACGAGTACAGCAGCGGCCTTGGCTGCCTTCTACCAGCAGATTCCTGTAGGGCATGTGGAGGCGGGATTGCGTACACACAATATCTATAGTCCGTGGCCTGAGGAAATGAACCGCCAGATTACGGGGCGCATAGCTACCTATAACTTCTCGCCCACACCGCTGAGCCGTCAGAACCTGCTGGAGGAGAAGGTGAGCGATCAGAGCATCACCGTGACGGGCAATACCGTTATCGATGCCCTATACTGGGTGGTGGACAAGATCAAGCGTGACGTGCGCCTCAGTGCAGAACTAAAGGGGGTACTTGCTACCGCAGGATATGATGTAGAACGCTTAGGTGTCAACAGTCAACAGTCAAGAAGATTGGTTTTAATTACAGGACATCGTAGAGAGAACTTCGGTGAAGGCTTCATCCAGATGTGTACGGCTATCCGTGACTTGACACAGAAATATCCCGATGTGGATTTCGTATATCCCATGCACCTTAATCCGAATGTGCGTAAGCCTATCCAGGAGGTTTTCGTTGGGCTTGATACCCTCTCTCCCGGTGAGGGTTGGGGGGAGTACGCCAATATGTTCTTCATCGAACCGCTGGAGTACCTGTCGTGTGTCTACTTGATGGAGATGTCTACACTGGTGCTCACCGATAGCGGTGGTATACAGGAAGAGGCTCCCGGACTGGGCAAACCGGTGCTAGTGATGCGCGACACGACAGAGCGCCCCGAAGCATTGGAGGCAGGCACCGTAAAGCTCGTGGGCACGGACTACGAGAAAATCGTGTCGGAGGTGTCGCGCCTGCTCGACGATGCTGACTATTACGATAGCATGAGCAAGGCCGTGAACCCCTATGGAGACGGCAGGGCGTGTGAACGAATCGTTGACTTTATTAAGGCCATATAATATATAGGTATGAAGGTACTCATCGTCTCATTCTACTACGAGCCTGAAGTGGGAGCGGCACCCAGCCGAATCACCAATCTGGCGAAAGGCCTGAAGGCCTCGGGAATGGATGTCGATGTGCTTACCTGCTTGCCTAACTATCCGAAGGGCCGAATCTTCAAAGGCTATCGCGGACACTTCTCCATGAAGGAGGAGGTAGAGGGTATCAACGTGTACCGCTACTGGACCTATGCCACGGTGTCGAAGAATCCTATCAAGCGTGTGTTGGCCATGAC
>JAFQLT010000016.1 GCA_017396545.1 Bacteroidaceae bacterium
CGCCGATGGCCTTGAGCAGCAAGGCTGCCACTACAGAGCTGTCTACACCTCCCGAGAGGGCGAGCAGCACCTTCTTGTCGCCTACCTGACGGCGTACGAGCTCTATCTGGTCGGCCACGAAGTTCTTCATGTTCCAGTTGGCCTCGGCCTTACAGGTGTCAAACACGAAATCCTTCACTGCAGCCTTGATGGCCTCCTCGTCGCCTCCAAACTCGGGCAGCTTCACGCTGCACAGTGCCTTGTCGTGGCCTGCGGCCATTACGGGGAATCCTGCTTCGTAGATTTCGGGGAGCACGTCGATTTCCACACCGTCGATCACATGGTTGGGGCCGCCATTGATGATTATGCCCTTCACGCCGGGCAATGCCTTCAACTCAGCAGCGGTGATGTCGTGCGGATAAATCTCACTGTACACGCCCAATGCGCGTATAGCTCTGGCTACCACAGTATTCTCGTGACTACCGAGGTCCAGGATAACAATCATGTCTTGTTTCATAAGAACGATATAATAATTAAAAGGTGTGATTTGCTGTTGCTATCTGGGTGCAAAGATACAAAAAATCTTTTTTGCTAATTATTTTGGATTCTGTTTTTAGAAATAAATTGCAAAAATCTGCTCGTTTTTTTTAGGGGGAGGATGGGCTGATTAGGTATTTGATACGTTGGAGGCTATCCTTTTGTTACCAATTGCGCGATGGCACGGGCTGCATCTTCCCTGCAAGGCGAGAAACTGGGCCAGTCGTTGAGGTCGATGAGGCGTGCTTTCCCATCGGGAGCAATGATGACATCACCGCCATACACATCCAACTGCAAGTCCAAGTTCGAGAACTGTGCCTTCAGCGTATGCCCGATACGCTCTTTGTCCAGTTCGGTGCGGTGCGCTCCTTGTACCGGGCGTGTCTTTGAGAACTTGTCGTAGCCCAGCTCTTCGGCTGGCATGCAATGGAAGAAGTCTGTGCCCCGTACCGTGTAGAACTTGAAGCAGGTACCTTCGAGGTGCTCCATCACCACTGCCGTGCGTATGCCTCGTGCACTAAACCGGGAGAGACACGATATGTACTCTTGCGCATCAGCTATGTAGCATACATCGTTGGGCTCTTGTGCACAGGTGTCTGCGCGTTTCACCCAGCAGGGGAAGGTTATTTTGTCGGGTCGGGGACTTGCTGTCGGTACAATCCATGTTTGGGGAGCGGGTATGTGCTGCGCTGTGCACAGGCTGGCTAATGAGGCACGTTGTGTGTTGCGCACGCCCTCTACCGTGTTGATGATACGGCATCCTGCTTTCTGCCACTCGCAGAGCATGTCGAGAACTCGGGGCGAGCGTGCCATGTGCAGTACGATGTCAGGCATGGGGGTCGTGTGTGTGAAATCCTCTTCGTGAACGAGGCTTACCGTATAGAGCGTTCCGTCCAGATGCTCTGCCACGGTACGCAGTATGGCTTCGTCACGTCCCACCATGCCGGGTGAGAAGCAGGCTGCACGGAATATGCCTAATATGCTTTTCATGCTTCAGGAGTGTTCGACCAGCTGCTCGGCTTGGGTAATGTCGGTGCGATGGTCTACATCGATAATCTTGCTGAAGGGATAGGCCTTCAGGTGCAGCCCGTCGGCTACGAGTTGGCGTTGGAAGTTGCGCATACGCGACTGCCCCTGTCTGATGCAGCGCTCGAGTGTTGTGAGCGACTGGTTGGTGAGGCAGTATATGCCTCCTGAGATGTAGTGGCAACGCTCCTCTTCCGTGTCGCAGAAGTTGGTGATGGTCAGGTCATCTGTGGTTTGGACATAAAGCGGCTTCTCGTCATCGATATAGGTCGTGACAGCCATGAGCCCGTCAAGACCGCTTGTGCGGAAGGTATTGATGTAGGGCGTGAACTCGCTCTCGGTGAAGACGGTGTCAACGGTAGTGATGCAAAAGGTCTGCTCCGTGGCAAGGTAGTCGCGCAATGCGTAGAGACTATGCATGGAACTGGGGGTTGTCTGCACCACGATGTCGAGCGGAATGGGCAATGTGAGGCTGCGCAGATACTCTTCGGTGTCAGTATGGTGCGCGTTAGTGATAATCACGATACGTGTGGCCCCATTGGCGACAAACACACGGATGAGGCGTCCGACAAGAGTCTCACCCTGTATGCGCACAAGGGGTTTGGGAACCTCGCACCCTTCTTGATACAGGCGTGAGCCTTCTCCAGCTGCAAGGATGACGTAGAGCATCAGTCTAATTTCAGTTTGTCGCTGTCGTCACGCTTTTCGAAGTAGAGTTTGCGCAAGGGATTGCGGCGTGCCTCGTCTTCGCTCTTGCGGTTGCGGTGAATGTCTATGGCCATGTAGATGGCTTGACGGAACGAGTCGGGCGAAGCCACTCCCTTTCCGGCGATGTCGAATGCTGTACCATGGTCCGGTGAGGTTCGTATGAGGCGAAGTCCTGCGGTGAAGTTCACCCCATTCTCCATAGCCAGCACTTTGAAGGGGATGAGTCCTTGATCGTGATACATGGCGAGTATACCATCGAAGTGGCTGAAGGCACCACTGCCCATGAATCCGTCAGCGGGGAAGGGACCGTAGCAGAGTACCCCCTGCTCACGCATTGCTTTGATGGCGGGGGTGATGATGGTGCTCTCCTCCGTACCGATGAGGCCACCATCGCCAGCATGGGGATTGAGTGCCAGGACTGCTATGCGGGGGGCGCTAATGCGGAAGTCCGTCTTGAGGGAGGCGTTGAAGATGGAAAGCTTCTCCTGTATGAGCTCCTGAGTGAGTGAGGAGGCTATCTTGGTCACGGGAATGTGCCCAGTGACGAGTGCCACACGAAGGGTCTCGTTGGCGAGTATCATCAGTGCCTTGGCATCTTCTCCGATGCGCTGTTCTATGTATTCCGTGTGTCCGGGGAAGGTGAAGTCCTCAGACTGTATCATCTGCTTGTGTATGGGAGCAGTGACGAGTACGTCGAACATGCCTTCCTTATATTCGGCGATTGCTCTTTCGAGGGCTTCGAGGGCAGCCTTTCCCGATTCATGCGAGGGCTTTCCCAGTTCCACTTTCACCTCGTCATCGTTGCAGTTGACCACGTTGAGGCGCCCGTCCACAGCCTCGGAAGCCGAGCTGACGATAGTGAACGAGGTGGGAAGGTCGAGCGTTTTGCGGTGGTAGGTCATCACTTTCGGAGAACCATATACGACTGGAGTGCACAGCTCGAGCATGGTAGGGTCTTCGAAAACTTTCAGTATCACTTCATAGCCGATACCGTTGACATCTCCTTGTGTGATGCCGATTCTTATTCTGTTCTGTTCCATAAGGTTATTGTCGCGTTTTTATTGGAGCCGGTTGGCACGGGTTCTTATTTTATTTCAGGTTCAATGACGATTTCGTCGAGGTCGTATGACAAGTTGACTGTCTCTTCCTGCTGCGGCAGTTGCAGGGTGTACAGTGCAGCTTCCATGCGGCGCATGATGTCGCGCTTCTGTGCTTCGGGGGCATAGACAAAAGCTTCGGCCACCACAATGCGTCCGTTGGTCTCATCCACGCGAGAGTGTGCCACGAAGGGCCCTCCCATGCGGTCGCCCTGCATGCGCCACAGGCCTCGGGCTACCTGGGCATACTTGCCATGCACGGTGGCATCCTTTACTGATACGTAGTTGTGGTTGGTGGTCATATAGCTCCCCTCGGGGCCTCCCGGGATGTTGGCCTTCATCACCGAGTCGCGCTTACCGAGATAGTATTCGAGGGTAAAGGTGTTCTTGTCGGTATAGGGGTACGTGTAAAGCACGATATTCATATCTTTCTCTCCCGTGTTGGTCGATGCCCAAAGGAAGTCTTTCCCCTTCTTGTATTTGTTGACTTCCCAAGGTACCCACACATCTACATTGAGGAGCTCTCTTGCGAGGCGTGACACATCGGGGTTATGCTCTTCGCGCAGGTTGTTAATCTCGCGGTTCATCTCTGCTTTGGTAAAGAAGTCGATGATTGTTTGGGCATTATCTTCCACGAACCTTGTTAGGCTTTCCTCATCGGGAGCTTGTAGCGTCATCACCATTTGGGGATAGGCATAGACATCGCGGGAAAATTTCAGCTTGGGTTGCGTGTACATGCTTTTCTGTATGTCCACCTTGATGATGTTACGCATGATACGAAACATGTTGCTGCTCATGCCGCTCGGGGCTACGCGGGTGATACGGAACGACCGCTCCGACTGGGGTAGTCCCGGCACATCACTGTCGAGCACGTTGAACACGGCACGTCCGAGCGGACGTTCCCATTGCGCATCGTCCATCACCACCAGCATCTCGTAAGGCAGTCCACTGGCATTGGGCATTATGAGGCTCTTCTTGTTTTTTTTCTTGGTGGCTTTCTTGGCTTGTCCTTTCTTTACCGTCTCTTTGGGTGACTCCTCCTTTGGGGTTGCTCCCTTGCCGTTCCCGTTGCTACAGCCTGCGATACACAGAGCAATGAGGCATACGGTCATATACATGAGATGTCGCTTCATACGATTTCTTTTGATGGTTATAGGTTTTTATTAAATTTTCAGTTTCTTTGTTGATAGCATACCGCAGGCAGCGTAGATATCCTCACCGCGCGAGGCGCGTATCGTAGTGAATAGTCCGTGCCGTGTAAGATAGTCGCGGAATGTTACCATGCGCTCCATGGATACTCCATTCAGTTCCGAATCAGGAATGGCATGGAAACGGATGAGGTTGATGCGGCACTGCAGCCCGTCGAGCAGGTGTACCAACTTTCGTGCATCGGCCAGGGTGTCGTTCAGACCATCAAACAAGATATACTCGAACGACAGTCGGCGCTGTCCCGTGAAGTCATAGCCACGCAGCAACTCTACCATCTCGGTGATGGAGTAGATGCGTTCGGCGGGCATCAGCTCGGAGCGAAGCTGTGGGGTAGGGGCGTGCAGGCTGATGGCAAGATGACACTCGCTCTCATCGAGGAAGCGTCTGAGGTTACCCCTCACTCCTACTGTAGAGAGTGTGATGCGTCGGGGGCTCCATGCCAGCAATTTGGCATCGGTGATCAGGCCCAGTGCTTTCAGCACCTCATCGGTATTGTCGAGAGGTTCGCCCATGCCCATCATCACCATGTTGGTGAGCGATGCACTTTGCGGTATGGCATACAATTGGTTCAGTATCTCTCCGGCAGTGAGGTGGGCACCGAATCCCTGTCTGCCCGTCATGCAAAAAGCGCAGTGCATCTTGCAGCCCACTTGCGACGACACGCACAGTGTGGCGCGTTCACCGTCGGGGATATACACAGCCTCTACAAACTGTCCTTCCCGTATTTTGAAGAGATACTTTATGGTGCCATCCGCAGCATGTACGGCCTCGATGGGAGCCTCGATACCCACTTCGTACTGTTGGTCCATCATCTGGCGGTGCTTGAGGGATAGGTTGGTCATCTCGGCTATCGAGCGCACTCGCTTCACGTACACCCACTCCATCATCTGGCGCGCCGCAAAGGGGGGCATGCCCATCTCGTGGGCTACGGCCTGCATCTCGGCGAGGTCCATGCCCAGCAGTTTTTTCTTTGTATGCTTCACTATGTGTTGTCTGTGCATGACATTTTTGCAAAATTAGTGCAAAACGAACGAATAAGCAAACTTACCGGACAATTATTTTCTTCCTTGTCACTCGGTATAGAGTAGGCATGCTTATCTTCTGCACTCGTTTTTGCGTCAGTGGTGTATTCCTGAGATGAGCCTAATTGCCAGCCTGCTTTTGGACTGCGCTGCAGAACTAAATTTTATGATAGCTGATGACTGAGCGAGCGAGGAGAGTCAGGCAATGCGTTTTGGGAAAGTAAGCCCTGTTGATAACAGACTCTCATTATGGGTGTCCGATAGCTCAGAATAGCGGTGCATGAAAAGCATCCTTGATGTGCTCTATGGTTTGCTTGCCTGGTTCACCGGTTATGGCGATAATATCAAATCTCACGTTGAGGTTGATACGATGATAGCGTACGTAAGCATTGGCCGCCTGCACGATTTTGTAAATCTTGCCATCTGTCACGGCATCTACAGCATCTCCATAGCGGTCGCTTCTGCGTGCCTTTACCTCTATAATGGCAAGCGTATCATTTTTTTGCGCCACGATATCGAGTTCCTTATGTCCCAGTCGCCAGTTACGGTCGCGAATGGTATACCCATGTGCCATGAGGTAGGCTGCTGCGCGGTCTTCGCTGATTTGTCCGAATTCGTTATGTTGGGCCATAACAATTTGTCTAATAGTTGTACAAAAGGTATAAACTGTCTTTATATCCTACTTTGCAAGGCTTATCATCACTGAGTCTTTGGCTGCTACCACACTATAGCTCCCTACAATGCCAATGCCGGTGCTCACATTGCTATGTATGCGCACGGGTTCGGATACCAAGCCTCCTCCAGCAAGATTGTAGGCAGATACTGTTGAAAGGTAATGGTAGTAGTCTTCGCTTAGCGTCTCGAGTGCAAAATGGTAGTGATAGGTGGCTCTGCTTATGGTATCGGGAGGAAAGACAAAGTCGCTGTCCCAAGCGGCATCACCATCCATCCAACCACTCTCGGGATTGTACATATCATCACTGCTGCCGCGAGGTAACTCCATGAGCATGAGGAAGTCCATGACGGGTTTTCCATTGGCTTTTCGCAGTTGTTCATCAGAGAAGATAAAAGAAACGTCTGAACTGAGGTAGAACAATCCATCGAGGAGTTGAGAGGCACTTTCGCTGTTTGTCACCAATCGGCTACTGCTCTCTGTGAGCAAGTAGTGAGGATAGAAAGTCTCATGAGTAATGTATCTGCTCGAGTTGCTGTAGTTTTCTCCCAGGGATTGCGCATATATCCCATCGGGATAATTCACAAGGTATGTACCATGATAATCTACTGTCAAACGATAGTAATTAGCCTCATCGATAGGATCATCAATGCAAAGACTAATCAGCAATGCGCTGTCCACTTCACTGAGCATTGCCAAACTTACCGGATCACCGGGATTCACAAAAGGTTGCTCCGTCACGCTCTCTATGGAGAGCCCCACAGGTGCACTTACCCGCTGAGTGGCTGTAGCCGAGCCATACGCTACCGTATGCACCTCAAGCCTTACCTCGTCATCAGCTTGCAGGGTATAGTCATTGCGATAACTTTGCGTAGCACTATCGTAGTTCATCTGCATTTGCACCCCATCCACCGTGGCGATGACCTCAGCATCTGTGATACGCTGTGGTTGTCCTACTTCGAGGAAATGGACCGTTCGCCCTACAGTGGCAGTAAGTGTACTATCGGGAGCCAGCAAAGCATTCATATAAAGCATCGGAGCCCCTACCTTCGCATTGTAGGGAATATCATTCACACACGATTCCAACAATAAGAGTGATATTACTAATACCAAAAATGACTTTCCTCTCTTTGACATAAGCGTTTATTTAGAACTGTATTCCATAACTGAATGAGGGAATGATTGGAAATATTGTCACCTTACGCAGGGAACGGTATTGCTGGTCGGTATCCCAATTATAGCCTTCGTAGAGGTATACCATAAAGGGGTTCATATTGCAATAGGCATTATATACGCTGAGGTTAATGGTACGTTTCACACCTGGATGCCGTTTGAAGGTCTTATGAAAGTTTACAGAGAGATCAAGACGGTGATAGGGCTCAAGCCGAAAATTATTGCGTGTTTCGAAGTAGGCCAATGTGTTCTCATCATGTCCCGTAGTATGGGGCTGGCCTTCATAGTAATGCGTGTATAGTGTGCCGCAGTTTCCTGTAGCATACACCCATGTGGCAGAGAGGTTGATGCGGTCATTAAGACTGTAGTTTGCTGTGATGTTTACATCGTGACGCCGGTCGTATTTGGCATGAAACGGTACCCCTCCATTGATGCTTTGTCCTTGACGGTCGAACTGGCGCATTGCTTTCGACCATGTGTAAGCTATCCATCCGGTAAATCTACCGACAGAACGCTGTGCAAGAAACTCCAGTCCATACGACCATCCGTCGCCCATAGCCACCTTATCCTCCCATGCGGTTGTTCCTGCCATGAAGGAACTCCCTTCACGGTATTCAAGTAAGTTGCTCATTCGCTTGTAGTACCCTTCGAGCGATAAGTCACACACTCCTCGCAATTCATAATAGACGCCAGTTGCCACCTGATGAGCGTTCTCTGGCAAGATGCGCTCTGTCACTGGCACCCAAAGGTCTGTAGGAAGACTTATACTGCTATTTGAGAGTAAATGCACATACTGCGTCATGTAGGCATAACCAGCCTTGAGTGACAAGTTGTCGGAAAGCAGCATACGGGCACTGAGGCGCGGTTCGAGTGCATGGTAAAACTTCTTACCCACAGTAAAGGTGGCATAGTTGATGCCTGCATTCAGTTTTACGGCATCGGCCACTGTGGCATTGTCCTCTACATAGAGCTGTGTCTCATGAGCCAATATATCGGGATCCCCTATCTTGGTCTCATTCACATCCTTACCCTCTTTTTCGGTCATGGTCATTACATCAGGGCGATATGTATGGTGCGTATAGGCCATCCCCATACGCATGTCGTGTATGGGCGTAGGATTATAATGAAGTTCAGCCTTAGCTGTTTTGTCATAGATACCTGAGTTCATCATCAGCCCCGCATGGTAGTGTTCCCCAAGAATCTTATCGTGTTCCTTGAACTCCATTCCCAGGCGATGACGGTATTGGGTATAGTTGGCCGACACGTCAAGAAACATTTTAGGGTTTACCACATGGTTCCAGCGAAGCGCAGTGACAATGTTTCCCCACTTCCACGACAGTTTACTCTCGTGAGCATAGTCCTTCGTGTTCTTGTCTTCTATAGAAAAGTACATTTCATCATCACCAGAATAGTAGCTGGCATACAGTCGATCTCGGCCAGAAAACTTATGGTTAACCTTTACGTTCAGGTCGTAGAAGTAGTAGCCGGCTCCATAGTCCGTATTATCGCCCTCCACATGAGCCATATACCATAACGCTGCATTGGTAATAAGATCTGAATAGGTACGTCGTGCCGAAATGTTGAACGAGGTTTTCCCCTTCCACAAAGGTCCTTCGAGACTAATTTTTGATGACACAGCCCCCACATGTACGTTGCCATGATAGTGATACATATCTCCCTCTTTCATGCGCACGTCCACTACCGAGGATAGTCGGCCCGCATAGTGGGCAGGGAAGCTACCTTTATATAAGGTGACATTCTTGATGGCATCGGCATTGAAAGCCGAGAAGAAGCCAAACATGTGGTTCACGTTGTATACGGGCACCCCGTCAAGCAACATCAGGTTTTCGTCAGGGCTACCACCACGTACATAGAGTCCAGCCGATCCTTCGGTACCTGACTGCACTCCTGGCAGCAACTGTAGCGCCTTCAGCACATCGGTCTCACCGAACATGGCCGGCACCGCCTTGATCTGCGCTATGGGGATATCCACTGCACTCATCTGGGAACCGCGCACACCAAGGTCGAGACGATTGCCTACGACAATCACCTCGTCCAATGCGGAATGAACATGCAGCGCTATGTTTATTACCGTGTCGCCTGATAGTATGAAACTGAGCTCTTGCGAGGCGTACCCCACATACGAGGCCGTGATATTTACCTTACCTTCAGGTAAGGTGAGCGAGTAGAACCCGTAGGCATTGGTCACCGTACCATTACCACTGTTACGGTCATACAATGTGGCACCTATCATGGTCTCCTCGGTCACGGCATCGCTGATGTAGCCGCTTATGGTATAGCGTTGCGCTATCAGCGGTAAGGATAGCATAGCTATCAGCAGTAGAGACAATACTTTACGATACATAGTTTCTTGCAACCATCGTTTCGGCAAGCCGAATACTGTCAGCGCTTTCTATTCATATAGATAAAAAATACGTTCCATCATCTGCCATTTGTCTTCGGCGGTGTCGCCTTGGCGACAATCTTGGAACAGGGCCATATAGTCCTCCCACTCCTGCTGGCGGGGTAAGGTGGCAAGGCGGGCCATGGCGGTGTCCCAGTCAAAGTCGGTGGGGGTCTCCACTATCATGAACAGGCGGTTGCCGAGGAGGTATATCTCCATCTCCAAAATGCCTACTTCGCGAATGCCATCGAGAATCTCGGGCCACGCCTCTCCTTCGCTGTGGCGACGTATGTACTCGCGTATGAGCACATCGTCGGGCTTTAGTTGCATCGTGCGGCAGTAGCGCTTCACCGGCACGGCGTGCTGTTTGGTTGTATATCCTTTCATGGTCATGGGTTATTCCTGTTCTATCCCTGTGGGGCGCATGATGTAGAGCTTGTCGTTGGGACGTATGCGGTCGGGCACCTTGAACGACACGTGTGCGCCCTTCTTTACCGTATCTACAGGCTTGAGGTTTACACGTGCCTCCTCCAAGGTGACATACATGGCCCCCGTAGTGTGTCCCGTAATGAGCAGCTTGTCGCCCACGTGAAGCTCGGCAGCCTCAATGAGGAATTCCGCCACGCCAATATTGGAGAAGTAGCGTATGCCCTTGCCGGCATAGACCTTACGCTCGGTGGCATTGGAACCGTAGTGGCAGGTCCACTCGCCCAAGCGCTGTCCAAGGTAGTATCCATTCCAGAAGCCCCGGTTGAAGACGGTGCGCAAGCGCTCGTCCCACGCATCTTTCTTCTCTTCGGTGAGCGTGCCGTCAAGGTAGCTGCAGATGGCTTCACTATAACACTCCACCACAGTCTTCACATATTCGGGACCGCGGGCACGCCCCTCAATCTTGAATACGCGTACGCCAGCCTCCATCATCTCGTCCATGAAGCGGATGGTCTTGAGGTCCTTAGGCGACATCACATACTTATTGTCTACCTCCAGTTCGATGGTGCTCTCCTTGTCGCGGAGGAGGTAAGTGGGTTCTTCGTCTCTCCTCACTTCGTACCCTCTGCGGCACACCTGCATACAGGCACCCCGGTTGGCCGAGGCTCCCAGCTCGTGCAGGCTGAGATAACACTTGCCCGACACGGCCATGCAGAGTGCTCCGTGGCAGAACATCTCGATGCGGATGAGTTCACCCTTCGGACCACGTATCTGCTCCTCCTGTATGGTCTTGTAGATGGATGCCACCTGCTTGAGGTTGAGCTCGCGGGCGAGCACCACCACGTCGGCAAAGCGGGCATAGAACTTGAGCGCCTCGGCATTACTGATATTGAGCTGTGTGCTCAGGTGTACCTCCTGACCGATACGATTGCAATATTCCAATACAGCGACATCGGCAGCAATGACCGCCGAGATACCAGCCTCATGGGCTGCATCGACGATGGTGCGCATCAAGGCGATATCCTCGTCATAGATAATGGTATTGACGGTGAGGTAGCTCTTCACCCCATGTTCATCGCACGTAGCGGCAATCTCATGCAGGTCGTCGATGCTGAACGTGTTGGCCGAGCGGGCACGCATGTTGAGGTTGGCGATGCCAAAGTATATGCTGTCGGCACCGGCCTGTATCGCAGCAGCCAACGACTCACGTGAGCCCACGGGTGCCATTATTTCAAAGTCTTTACGTTTCATCGTGCAAACATACATTAAAAAATCTTGGTTCCATATATATACCGACATCGAGCTTGCTGTGAATTAGGGAGGTAGCACATCGCAAGTGATGCAGAGCTAATCATCGTATAATCTTCTTTATGACAACGTTGCCGTTCTCATAAACTGTTTTCTCAATGAATATGCCGGAAGCAGGGTGGCTTATACGCATTCCATTGAGCGTGTAGCAGGTAGTGGAAACGATGCGCATGCCCAACAGTGAAGGAGACTGCACGTCGCTACCCAGCATAGTCAGTCTGAAGGGAGCCTTACGGCTGCCCACCACAGTCTCGGGGCTATGCACAAGGGTCTGCTCGGCATTGTAGATTACACCAGCCTCGTCCATAAATTTGAAACACAGGTTCTCTCCTCCTTCACCATAGATGTTCATATAGAGTAATCCATCAACCATTTGTGCTACACCGCGACATTCGTTGTTGCAGAAAGCAGCCACGGCACAATTTTCGGCTACGCCATCATTTGCCTCCAACGTTGCAACTACGCAAGTGACATTGGGGTAGGCATGCATGTCGGTTGACCAAGACGACACCGCCCTGTCTTCTTCCGGTGCATTATATCGTCTGGCTCTATGCAAGACGGGAGCCGTCAACGAGTTCCAGCAGAACGTTTGTGGATTTTCGCATTTGAACAAATAGGCTTGCCCCGGCGAAAGCGAAGTGAGGGAACCTACCCATTTTCCGTCCTCATAAACGGCAAAAGCGTTGATTCCTACAATGGCATCTCCCTCTGCCGGAGAATAATCCTTTAGAGCAGCCTCAATGGTGGTTGCGTTATATAACGGGAAACCGACCCAGTTCCAACCTTGCATTACACTGACAGGAGTATTGACATCAAACAATGTTCCTCTCAAAGTGATGTCGATGGCAGAAGCCATTCTAACCTTATATCCCATGGCCGTATTCATACCATCGAGAGTACCACTCCATCCGTTATCATCCTCCTTTATCAAGGACTCGTGTTGCCCCACAATATGCTGTGCATAGCTCGTGAAACGGCTTGTGTGGACAGGGGATGCCAAATTGTGGGAAATCCAGTTCCAGCCTTTTTCCAGTCCTAAGGTAATGGCCAGCAATGAGTCGCCCCAATATGCTGCATTCTCCGATGTAAAATCATAGACTCCCATCACATTGGGCATTGCAATACTAGGGCGGCTTTGGTATGACGCGTGTTGGCCACCATCAGGATAGCGACCATAGGTTTGCCATCTGTCCTGCTCAAGATATTCCATCTCATCACTCCAAGTACCATCCTCAGCCTGCAATATTACATAAGCCCCATCGGCATTGTCTAGTTTGAAGGGAGCGTGCAATTGACTGATGGGCGTGAGCTTGTCGCACCATACAATCAGTCGTCCATAAGCCGGTATGATTGTGCTTGCCATACTTCCTTCCGCACTGATCTGATACTTCTGGGGATTGCTGCGGTCATCGCTCAGGTACATGCCATTGACATCAATGTCTGTGCCCGTAGTATTGTATAGTTCCACCCAGTCATTCTTCTTGTAATAGTCGTTGATATAGATACTGTTTCCAGAACTCACCTCATTGATTCGTACAGGCGAGGCACCGCTTTCCAGCACTTGAACAGGGTTGTCCGGCCTGTCATACACAGCCATGAGACGGCAGTTCCCACTCATTTGTTCCTCATTGAGCACCAGTTTCTCCTGATTCCCGATAAAGGTACTTTCCGATACGGACTTTGTCAGTCTTGCATCAAAGAAGATGTCTGTACTGGTTGCACTGGTATTATGTACCTCGACTGTAATGACATTGTTTCCTTCACGCAACAGAGAACCGGGAACATCAACCATTCCATAAGCGGCAACACTACTCTCATACGCAGTAGAATAATCATGATAAGCACTTCCACTCACACAATGATAGCTACCGACTTCCTCTCCATTGACATAAAAGATGGCACCATCATCCAAATAATAATACAAAGTAAAGTTGTCATCAGCGGCAGGCGATTCAGTAAGCACAAACTCCTGACGGAAATAATAGGTAGGGCGTTTATTGCTGGCATCGCTGCCATAGTCCAATACCGTATTGTAATCGGCTGCATTGTCAGTGGTACCCACAGTGCCGTATCCGAAGGGGGCATCTCCTCTACTCCATGCATCGTCATTATAATCCTGCGCCTGCCATGAGATACCGTCCAAAGAACCTTGGTCATAATACTTCCATGAACTGCGGAAAGGAATAATATCTATCTGCATCTTCGCATCAGACACCAGTTCCCATCCTCGGAACACATACCCGGCCGGAGCTTTGGTTGAGATTGACACCGGGCCGTACAATGTCCCGTTAAACTTACGGGTTGGTATTTCCTGCCCTTCGACAAGTAAGCGCCCTTCCGGGATATTACTTTCTATAGAAACCGTATACTCTTCGGTCAAGCCCATGAATGTCTTCATATTGTTCATGCGCCCACTTCTTCTACTGGCACTGGATATCAGATTATAAAGATTGTTGGCCGAACCTGTCGGGTCGCTCCCCTCCAATGCAAGTGCAGGTTTCGTGTAGGCCACCATCTCGTCAATAATCTCCTTACACCTTACAGGCTCCATCACGCTGCCGTCTACAATAGAGAATGCATGTATGAACTGCTGCCTAAAGGGCTCGTACTGTAACATATTGAAAAAAATCTCGGCGAGATAACTTACCCCATCATTGTCTGAATACCTACCATCATATCTGCTAAGCAAACCATAAATCGATGAAATCATATTGGTTGAGCCGAAAGCCGAATCCGTATCAAACAAGACAAGATGGAATTTCCCACCATCGTTTCTACTACGGAATCCTTTGAGATTATTGCTGTTTGTCAACCAGTCACTGCCACCCAGGTAGCATTCGGCTGCCATATAGTTGCAGTATTCGTCAACATCCACCATAGCGCATATCTCTTGCCAGATACTTTCGTTGGTAGGATCGACTGCCAACTGCTTGGTCAGGTCGAGCCATTTCATAAAGGCCTCTTTGGTACCCTCTTTTTGCTCATAGCCAATCTCACTATTCAGTTCAAACTGATCCATTTCATCCGTGTCAATACCATATCCGCTTTCACCGTAATGTTTATTGTTGTTTTCGCGTATGTTGAGCATACCCAGATACTCGCCATTGAAAAACACATGAACAGGTTGCCATGCCTGACAGTCGACATAGAATCCCGAGCGTCGGAATATCTCATGGATTGCAGCATCATAGATGCGGGAATAGGTGTCATTACCTCCATTACGTACCTGTAGCGTCTTGTATTTGTTGTAAGGTTTGCTATCGGCAAAGATGGGGTAGTCAAACGAGTTGTTCCCTTCATACACTTTGCCCGCTTTCAGTCGGAAAGAGGATTTCATAGGCCAGTTGTCATCTCCTCCATAGGCTCTCGACCATCCTCCGGCAATCTTAAACTCCGCTTCCTGATTCAGAGCAGGGCGATACTCGCCATCCTCCTTTATCAGATATTCCACATTCACGGGACGTTCCCAATCCATATTCCAGTTGCAAGGGCTGCTTTGTCCGTTCCCAGAAACGCCATTGGTGCCTTTGGTGTATACTCCTATCATATCATCGTACAGATTCTCTGGTGCCGTAGAGATACACAGCATGGGAATCTGTAAGTCGTTCTCATTTTTGATGAACGTGCGTGTCACCACCTGACTGGGTAATTTATCATCGGCTATCAGTACAAAACGGAAAACAGTGGTAGACTGTGCTTCAAACTCACCGTCCTCACTCGTCATGCCATGCCTTACCGTGGGCGTAGAGCCGTCAGTGGTGTAGCGCAATGTCGTACCTTCGGGAATTTCTACGCTGAAATGAATGTCCGTGGTAAACAAAGTGGACTCCCTGCTTATCACTGGCGGATCTAACCTTTTGCTTGCAAAAGTACTTCCATTATTACTCTCCATCGGGGTGGCATAGGCAGTCCATCCCCATAGTTCATCCCCGTCAGTGAGGCGTGCATACGCACATCTTGCAATAGCCGAGGGATACATCACCGCATCCACCACTTCACCATAGACATTCAGCAATTCTATCAATCCGCCTTCCGGGTCCATCTTGAACGGAATCTGCATGTATGCCTTCTCACCGAATGTGCCGTCAGCACCGTTATGGTCAAACCATAGGCAAGCATACCCATACTCTTTGAGTATCCCATGCGACACTTCCAAGCTATATTCCTCTACCACACCGTCTATATCTGTATGGCGTACCTTAGCATTCTCCAGCGTATACATTACAGAAGATGTATTGTACAATTCGATCCATCCCCCATAGTTATACGAGTTGTCAATATATTGGTCTATATTGGCTACCTGTATCTCATTTATTTTTATGCCGCTCAAGTCTTCGCTATATTCGTATGCCTCACTGACCTGATAGATTTGCAATTCTGCTGCATGCCAGATTGAGCTGAACACGCTATAGCAATCCACCGGAGTGATACGGATATGGCTGACCGCTTCAGTTATCTTGAACGGTGCTGAAGTCACTCCCGAGAACCCTTGGTAAGGGAGTGATAATGTTACCAGTTCTCGCCACGTTTCTCCATCGTCACTCCCGCTAACGAGCACCTCCGTCGGATGGTCATTGGTGCTGTTCCTTCGATGCATGTACAAGCAGAATATACCCACTGTGGGTTCGTTCAATGCCACATCCACCCAATGGTAATCGGCTCTTGGCGTACTATGCCAATCACTGTGCCAATAAGTATAAGGGTCGCTATCTATTAGCGCTCCAATATCAGTACCTTCCTCGGTATCCGTAAATGGGCTACTTAGCTGCCATCCGCTTGTGATGAGCGGTGTCATCCCACTGTCTTGAGCCCGTAAAGTCACACATGCGAGACCCAAAGAAAAAGCTAATAATAAACGTACGTGTCTCATAATTAAGTGTTTTTCATTTTTTTTTACGTTATTAGACATTCACGCCAATACTTGCAGTAAGTCACTTCACCTTCTCGTCGAGCAGGGCTATCTGCCACACCTCCTTGATGTCGGTGACGTAGTGGAAGGTGAGTCCGGTGAGGTACATCTCGGGGATTTCCTCAATGTTGCGGCGGTTCTCCTCACAGAGGATAATCTCTTTGATGCCGGCACGCTTGGCTGCGAGTATCTTCTCCTTGATGCCACCTACAGGAAGTACCTTGCCACGCAGACTTATCTCGCCTGTCATGGCAAGGTGAGCTTTTACCTTGCGGCGTGTGAGCGCCGAGGCCAGCGATGTGGCCATGGTGATACCTGCCGAGGGTCCATCCTTGGGGACGGCACCTTCAGGCACATGGATGTGGATATTATAGTTATCGAACACTTCATAGTCGATATCGAGCAGTGTGGCATGGGCCTTGATGTACTCGAGGGCGAGCATGGCCGACTCTTTCATCACATCGCCCAGATTACCGGTGAGCGTGAGCTTGCCTCCCTTGCCACGGCTCAGGCTGGTCTCCACGAAGAGGATCTCGCCACCTACGGCGGTCCAGGCAAGGCCCGTCACCACACCGGCATACTCATTGCCTTGGTAGCGGTCGCGTGAGTACTCCTGCACGCCGAGAAGGTCGCGCAGCTCACTGGGCTTGATGTCGGAATAGTCGAAATACCCGTTGGTAGCATAGCTGCATGCCAAGCGACGGAAGATCTTGCTTATCTTCTTGTCCAACTCACGCACACCCGACTCACGGGTATAGTCCTCCACGATGGTTTCGAGGGTCTTCTTGTCTATCTTGATTTGACGTCTCTTGATGCCGTTGGCCTCCTCCTGCTTAGGTACGAGGTGCTTGCGAGCAATCTCTACCTTCTCCTCGGTGATGTAACCGCTCACCTCGATGAGTTCCATGCGGTCGAGCAGGGGGGCAGGGATGTTGCCTATATTGTTGGCTGTAGCAATGAACATCACATTGGAGAGGTCGTAGTCCACATCGAGGAAATTGTCGTGGAAGGCATTGTTCTGCTCGGGGTCAAGCACTTCGAGGAGTGCCGACGAAGGGTCACCATTGTGGTTGGCTTGGCTCACCTTGTCTATCTCGTCGAGGATGAATACCGGGTTCGAGGAGCCAGCCTTGGCCAGGCTCTTGATGATGCGGCCGGGCATGGCACCAATGTAGGTCTTGCGGTGACCACGAATCTCGGCTTCGTCATGCAAACCACCGAGCGAGATACGCACATACTGACGCTTCAGCGCCTTGGCGATGGAACGTCCCAATGAGGTTTTACCCACCCCGGGAGGGCCATATAGACAGAGGATGGGCGACTTGAGGTCACCGCGCATCTTGAGCACGGCGAGGTGCTCAAGGATACGTTCCTTCACCTTCTCCAGTCCGTAGTGGTCGCGGTCGAGCACGCGGCGGGCATTCTTCATGTCGAGGTTGTCGGTGGTGTATTCGCCCCAGGGCAGGCTCAGCAATACCTGCAGGTAGTTGAGCTGCACGTTGTAGTCGGGCGACTGTGGATTGATGCGCTCGAGTTTGAGCACCTCCTTCTCGAAGACGTCGGCCACTTCGCTGCTCCACTTCTTCTTCATTGCCTTCTTGCGCAGCTCGGCCACGTCCTGATCCTGCACGCTGCCACCCAGTTCGTCTTGGATGTTCTTGAGCTGCTGCTGCAGGAAGTACTCGCGCTGCTGCTGGTCGATGTCCTCACGGGTGCGCATCTGTATAGTGGCCTTGAGGTCGGCCAGCTGCACCTCACGGTTGAGGATCGAGAGCAGATGTGTGGCACGCTCCTGTAGCGACTCCTCTTGCAGGAGCTGCATCTTCTCCTTGATGTCGAAGGGGAGGTTGGAACACACGAAATTGATGAGGAACATGCCGTTGCTGATGTTCTTGATAGCGAACGCCGCATCGGGCTGCATATCTTCGGAGGCTTTAATGTAACGTGCGGCGAGGTCCTTACAACTGTCTACCGTAGCTTTGAACTCGCGGCTGTTGCGGCGGGGCAGCACCTCGGTGAGCGCCTCGGCCTCGCCCATGAGGTAGGGGCGGGTAGAGGTGATGCTCGTGAGCTTCAGCCGCTGCATGCCCTGTAGGATGACGGTAGTGGTCTGGTCGGGCATTTCGAATATGCGTACCACGCGGGCGGCAGTGCCTATCTCGTAGAGGTCTTTCAGTATGGGGTCTTCGGTCTCGGGCGAGCGTTGGCAGAATACGCCGATGGCGCGTTCCTGCTTGAAGGCGTCCTTGATGAGGCGCAGCGAACTCTTGCGTCCTACCGATACGGGAAGCACGATGCCGGGAAACAGCACCATGTTGCGCAGAGGCAATATGGGGAGTTCGGCATCGATGGGATTGTCGAAAAGGGTCTCCTCATTGCCGTCGAAGTCGGCGATGAGGGAGATTGAGTGCTCGGTCTCTACCGGCTCATTGGTGTCAAAATATAGTTTGCTCTTGATCATATGTTTGTCATTGTTGGGGAGTGAAGGAGTTTAGGAGTGGTCGCTTCGCTCAGGAGTTAAGACGATAGTCCGTTCGCTGCTATACAAGTTTCGCAGTCTAAAGTATTGTCTCCACTCCTCTACTCCTTCACTCCTTTACTTCTTAAATTCACAATTTTCTCACGCACTCCTTGAACTGCTTGCCTCGGTCTTCGTAGCTCTTGAAGAGGTCGAAGCTGGCGCAGCAGGGACTGAGCAGCACGGCCTCGCCCTTCTGAGCCATACGGTAAGCCGCATCGACCGCATCCTTCATGCTCTGCACATCGGCCACGGGCAATCCGAAGGGGTCGAAGAACTCGTGCAGTTTCTCGTTGTGCAGACCCATGTAGATGAGCCCCACGCACTTCTCGCGCACGAGGTCGGCAATCTCCGTATAGTCGTTACCCTTATCCTTGCCTCCGAGGATAAGGATGGTTTTCTGCGTCATGCTCTGCAGGGCATACCAGCAACTGTTGACATTGGTCGCCTTGGAGTCGTTGATATAGTCCACCCCACGCACCCGCGTCACATATTCCAAGCGATGCTCCACACCCTTAAAGGAGGCCAGTGCCTCGCGGATTACCTCTTTTTTAATGCCTGACAAGGATGCCGAGATACCCGCCGCCATCGAGTTGTAGAGGTTGTGCTTGCCGGTGAGGGCCAGCTCCTCCTGCTCCATGTTGAAGGCATAGGGAGCGGTGAAGTAGAGTTCATCGGCATCGGTGTAGGCAGTGACACCCTCGCGCTTGTCCTCGGCAAAGGGGTACAGCCTGGCATGTATGCCATGCTTGGAGAGCTCGCGCTGGATGATGGGGTCGTCGTTCCAGAAGATGAAGGCATCATCATCGGTCTGGTTCTGCACGATGCGGAACTTGGCATCCACATACTCCTGCATATTGTGGTTGTAGCGGTCGAGGTGGTCGGGTGTGATGTTGAGCAGGATGGCGATGTTGGCACGGAACTCATACATATTGTCGAGTTGGAAGCTGCTCAGCTCGATGATATACCAGTCATAGTCACAGGTAGCCACCTGATAGGCCAGGCTCTGCCCGATGTTGCCCGCAAGCCCCACGTTGTAGCCTGCGCTCTTGAAGATATGGTAGATGAGCGATGTGGTGGTAGTCTTACCATTACTACCCGTGATACACACCATCTTGGCATCGGTGTAGCGTCCGGCAAACTCAATCTCCGAGATGACCGGTATGCCCCGCTCCTGTATCTTGAGCATCATGGGTGCATCGCCCGGTATGCCGGGACTTTTTATCACCTCGTCAGCATTCAGGATGAGCGCCTCGGTATGCTGCCCGTCCTCCCATGCGATATGATACTCGTCGAGCATCTGCTTGTAATGCTCCTTGATCTTCGACATATCGGAGAGGAATACATCGAAACCCTTCTTCTGTGCCAGGACAGCGGCACCTACGCCACTCTCTCCACCGCCTAATATTACGATTCGTTTTGCCACAATATGCTACTATTTTACCAATTTACAAAATCAACTGCGAAGTTACGCAAAATAATTGATATAATGAACAATTATTTATTCATCATCACACAAAAGAAATATCCAAAATAAACCTTAACAAATGCCCATTCATAGAATCAGAGCCGTCCGATTTTTCCAACGGACGGCTCTGGTTGTTCCAACGGACGGCTCCGATTGGCGGAGTCGCTCCTGATCTCTGTGTCTTTTTCTCCGTCTCCTCGGATATACCTATCCGAGGATGCAGAGGTAGGGGGACTCTGAGTTAAGAGGGAAGAGTTAAAAGGGAAGAGTTATAGCTCCGCGATGTATGCACTTTTCCCTCTTCCTTCTTCCCTCTTCCCTCAAGAGCCCCTGAGGCTCGTTAACGGTAAGCTGAAAGGTCAGAGGTGAATGCCACTTTTCCGTTTTCACCTTTAACTTTGGCTATAATATAGATGTCGTTCAAAACGTCTCGTGTCATTTCGAGCAAAGCGAGAAATCTTCGTCTCATCGGATGTACCATCCGATGGTGCAGAGGTAGGGGTCTTTGACCCTTTATCTAAGGTTCCACGATTACCGTGATTAGTCCTTTGTCTCCTGCATAGTCTCTTGCCGAGCTATAGAGATAGTCTTCGGGATGTGCGACTATTTCTTGTTTCACGGGATTGTTATGTATATAGTCTAATTTCTGACGATAAAACTCTTCAGTGTATAGCAATTCGGGGTGATAACCATCTTGCCACAGCTTATAGCAGGTGGCTTTACTGTCGTTGGCTGCGGCAAAACTGAAACGGTCGAGCATCCACTCACGGCGTGACTCCTGTAGGTCGTTCTGCAGTTCTGCCATTATTTGCTTGCTTGTGTATTTCTTGAAGTCACGCATCACATCGGCAATGGCATAATCACCTTCCACAGATATTATCATGTGTAGATGATTGTTCATGAGCACCCAAGCGTATATCTTAAGTCCTTTGTTTTGTTGGCAATATGCAAGCGAATCAATCACTATATGCTTGTATTTGGGTCGGGTGAAGATATCCACCCAATCCACTACGGTGGTGGTGACGAAATAGAGTTCCGATAGTATGCGTCCCATAACGTAAGGCGATGTTTGTCGCGAAGTTACTACAATCCCTCCAACTGACCAAACGTCTCACCGGATATGTTATCCGATGGTGCAGAGGTAGGGGTCTTTCGTCTCATCGTCTCATCGGATATGTTTATCCGATGATGTTGAGGTAGGGGTCTCTGAACCCTGTTATATTTACGGGTCACAGACCCTGATGTTCATTAACGGCGGATAACATATCCGCCGTGACAGCACGATATTGCGTGCCAGAGACTTACTGAACGACACGAGAAGTACAGAGCGGTCTTACAACCGATGTGAGCCTAGTCTCTAAAAGGTGTCGCCCGTGACGGAAATCAGAGCCGTCCGTTTTTTCCAACGGACGGCTCTGATTTTTCTATTGCAAGGCTCTGATAATCTTGACGGACGGCTCCGATGGCGGAGTTGTTCCTGATTTTGGTTGTCAGGTAAACGAAGAGACAGGAAAGATGTGGCAACGCATTTCGTTGATTATTAGTCAGATTGATGCGTTCTGCCACATTGCCACGCGTTTTTGAAACCCTATAGGGATAATAAATAATTAATTATATATTTATTTTCCTTTTAATTATTTATTTAAATACACATAAGGTATGAAAAACTGAAAAAGATGTGGCAGAACGCTTGCAATAGAGTGTATATCTGCCCGTTGCGTTGCCACATCTTTTTAAGATACCGTCTCATCGGATATTATCCGATGGAACGGAAAAGAACAGTGTACAAAAAGTGTAAATGTTTGTACACTTTCCATGGCTTATATACACATCACGGGAGTTGCCTAGTGGGCACTCCCGTGATGGAATGTCCGCCGCGACGGGACGTTACTGTAATGCTTTACATTCGTCGCACTCGCTATTCTCGCTGGTATGGGTTATTTCAATGTGATGCTCTTCCAAGTATATCCTGCCCATGTATTGTTGGCAAGGTCGGGAGCAAGGCCTTCAACATTTCCTTGATCCTTATTAAGGACAAGGTTACATCCGTCAATTTCGTATCCTAAGTCGTAAAACACCTCTCCACTGTTGTCGTTAATGGTAGTAACCACCGAGCCAAATGTCAATGTCTCCAAATAATAGCAAGCCCAAAAGCCTCTATCACCTACAGTTGTCACTTTGGGGAGAGTGATGCTTTTAAGCACATCACAAACATAGAAGTCATATTCTACTATTTCCGTAACATATTGATAAATTAAATCAACTGTCCCCCAATAGCTGTCAATTTTTTCGTCCTGATA
>JAFQLT010000017.1 GCA_017396545.1 Bacteroidaceae bacterium
AAGCTCACCGTAGTACTCGACGAGAAGGGTCTCGACGATGCAGTAGGCGTAGAGGTAGTAACTATCGAAACCGACATCGAAGGCAAGGAGCACATCCACACCATCGACACCATGAACCTCGTTAAGCGTGAGAACAACATCCACACCTTCGAGGGTACACATGAGGTGAACAATTCCGGTACTTTCAAGGTTGCCTATCGTATGTATCCCAAGAATGTAGACCTGCCTCACCGTCAGGACTTCTGCTACGTTCGTTGGTTCTAATCGGGACACACCCGTATATGAAAAGGGCTCATGACGTCATGAGCCCTTTTTTATCTACTCTGCCACATATATTGTTCTTCGAAATTTACGGGAAGCAAATCAACCATAGTCCCTTGTAATTGCCTTTACCGATAGTGCCGGTAAATAATTCAAATTTTTCAGTACACCTCAGAATGTAAACCTATTTTGGATTATCTTTGCAATGCGTAAACTCATATAGGAATAAGTTTTTCTAATGTAAACCTATATAGAATTCTAAGTTTAACCTCACAACTTTTCAGTACACCACAGTGGTACCGAAGTCTCACCATACTGAGACCGCAGTTTCAGTATACAGAAACTCCAGTCCCAACATAGTGATACAGGAATCTCCATAAGGTGTACTGAGGTGTACTGCGCATCAGCTACAACGGAGTGGGCAAGCTGGAGATGCTCAAGAAATACCTCAAAAGCTTAGTTTGCATGTCAAGATACTATTGCAGCCTTCAACCGACTCATCGCTTCGGCTATCACGCTTCGGGGGCTTGCCACATTGAGGCGCATAAATCCAGTGCCCTCCTTACCGAACATAGCACCATCGTTGAGAGCAAGGTGAGCCTTGTCCACAAAGAGTTCGTTCAAAGTCTTCACCGAAAGACCCAGTTTACGACAATCGAGAAAGACTAGATAGGAGGCTTGTGGACGTATAATGCCTATTTGCGGTAGCTCAGCTGCAAGGAACTGCTCCACATAGTCTATATTGCCCTGCACATAGGCCAGCATCTGATCGAGCCACTCGGTACCGTGTGAGTAGGCTGCAGCTACACTGTTGAATGCAAAGACATGGCCGAGATTAAGTTCGCTATACTCGAGATGCCGATGAAACTTCTCGCGCAATGTGGCATTACTTATGATAGAATAAGAAGAGGTGAGGCCTGCCATATTGAATGCCTTGCTAGGTGACATCAGGGTAATGCTGCACTCGGCTGCATCGACAGAAACGCTGGCAAAAGGCACATGATGCCGAGGAGGCAGGGTTAGGTCGGCATGTATTTCATCGGACACCACAATGACACCCTCACGGTGACAAATCTCCGCCAAACGATGGAGTTCACGGGCAGTCCACACACGCCCCCCGGGATTGTGAGGATGACAGAGAAGAAAGAGCTTGCATCCACGTACATCCTGCTCGAAACGTTCAAAATTGATTTGAAACTGCCCGTCCACGAGGTCGAGAGCATTCTCGCGCAACGTACGTCCAAGGTTTTGAGGCACATGGATATAGGGATGATACACGGGCGGTTGGATGAGGATGGTATCACCAGGACTGGTAAAGCAACTGATGACGAATGCAATACCAGGGACAATACCGGGCACGAAGTTGAGCCACTCGGGCTGTACAGTCCACCCATAGCGACTCTGCTGCCAAGCCACGATAGATGATGCCCAGCGTGGAGTACGCATGGTGTAGCCCAATATCTCGTGATCGAGACGGCGGCGTAGCTCATCTATAATGAAGGGCGGTGTAGCGAAGTCCATATCGGCAACCCAAAGCGGAAGCAGGTCATCACGTCCCCAAATACGGGGAATGGCATCAATCTTCAAAGCATCGGTACCCCTACGATCTATGATCTCATCGAAATTGTATTCCATAATATGCGTTATTTGTATGTCATGCACCATAAACCATCTAGGAGCGCCATACTATAGTTTATGATACAGTATGCAAACTTACGCAATATTTTCTATTCGGACAAACATTTCCCCTTGCTGATTGTTGAGATAGACAAATACTTTATACCTTACCCTAACGAACAATCGTATGAATACAAAAGCTAAAAGTTTTCTGTCAGGATGTGCAGCCCTTTGCTGCAGTGTTACAGTATCTATGGCCTGTACAGGAATTTCGCTCACCGCCAAGGATGGAAGCTATGTGCAAGCACGCACCATAGAGGGAGCCGCCATCAAGCTCATCAGCGAGTATGTAATCATTCCCCGTGGGCATGAGATGCAATCGTATACTCCTAATGCGACGAACGGGATGAAGTTCACAGCCAAATATGGTGTAGTGGGACTGTGTGTAGTACAAAAAGAATTTATCGCCGAGGGCATCAACGAAGCAGGACTCTCCACCGGGTTATTCTTCTTCCCTAACTACGGCAGCTACCTTCCCTACAATTCCACAGAGGCTGACCACAGTGTGGGCGACCTGCAGCTCAACACATGGATGCTATCGCAGTTTGCGACCGTCGACGAAGTGATGGGAGCCATCAACTCAGGACAAGTACGCGTAGTAGGACTCGATGCTACTTCCGTAGTGCACTACCGCATTGGCGACAAGAGCGGCCGACAGGTGGTGCTCGAGTTTGTCGACGGCAAGCCCCACTTTTACGAAAACACAGTCGGAGTACTGGCCAACTCGCCCAGCTTCCCTTGGCATTTAGCCAACCTGAACAACTACGTGAACCTTCTCCCAGGCAGCGTCCCCAACCAACAACTTGGCCAGCAGGTGTTGAGCCCCTTTGGAGGAAACTCGGGTATGCTCGGACTACCAGGGGATGCCACTCCACCCTCGCGCTTTATCCGCGCAGCCTTCTATCGCAATACGGCCCCACAGCGTCCCGATGGGTTCAGCACCGTCACCCAATGCTTTCATCTGCTCAACAACTTTGACATCCCCATCGGCATCGAGCACAAGCTGGGTGAAGGCCCCGACATTCCCAGTGCCACACAATGGACCTCGGCCATCGACCTCACCAATGGCAAGGTATACTACAAGACCGCATACAACAACAACATCCGATGCATCGACGTGCACTCCATCAACTTCGACAATGTGAAATACCAGTGGCATCCGATGGACGAGCGTGAGGAACAACCCGTGGAGATGATTGTCGTCAAGTAACAAAAGTCTACACTTGGATAATCACATAGCCTGCAAGCCTTTCAAGAGTTGCAGGCTTTCTCGAACTTTACGGATGCACCGTAAAAGCTACTGCGCTCACGGAGAATAAACGTTGTTTATTCGCTCGCTTTTTCGTACCTTTGCGTTCACAAATATAAGAGAGGTATGGTGGAAGCATTGGATACGTTCTTCGAGTTACAATTAGACCGATGGGGCACAGCTCGCGAAAACCACGAGGCATTGACCAAGGTATGGATGCGCAAGTTGGACTCGCCCAGGCAGCCTGTACCTCTCCGCGTACAGTGCAACCCCGCACGGTTGGTATCAACAGGGGCAAATATCGACAAGGCGAGCATCGCCGCACGCCCCTGCTTCCTCTGCGCAGCGAACCGGCCCGAAGAGCAGCACGGGCTTGCGTTAAACGAGGAGTTCGAATGGTTGGTAAACCCCTACCCCATCCTCCAAGAGCACTACACCATCGCCGCCAAGCAACACCGTCCGCAGCGTTTCCTCGACGCCTACGAGGCCATGATACAAGCGACGAAGCAACTCTCAGAAGAACATATCGTGTTCTACAATGGCCCCAAGTGCGGTGCCTCGGCTCCTGACCATCTGCACCTGCAAGCAGGGCAGAGCAATGGGGTCCCGCTGATAGAGTATGCCAGAGGAATAACCGCAGAGAGTAGCATACAGACAATCGCGCCTTTTGGCTATATAGCCTACCTCATTCACGATGCGGAAGACGTGAACACACTCAACAAGCTATACCAGTCGCTCCCCATCCCCGAAGGGGAGTATGAGCCGCGCATGAATGTGGTGGCTTACCGCAAGGACGGCAAGGTATGCCTATTGGTCATTCCCCGCCACGCACACCGCCCCCGATGCTACCATGACGAAGGCGAAGCCAAGTTTCTCATCAGTCCGGGGGCATTGGACATGTGCGGACTCATCATCACCCCTCGTACCGAAGACTACGAACGGCTGACGGCAGCCAGAGCCGCAGACATCCTTTGCGAAGTAGGCGTACGCTCCGAGCCGACCATCGACGTGGGCATCATGCAGGGGAAGGAGATTGTGTTTACGATAAACGGGATGGAGGCTTCCCCCATAGGCTTGCAAGCAAGACTCCTCCGGGAAGAAAAATCTGCCTTCGTCGCTACCGATGCCATCATACCGCATTGTCCCCCCGAAGGGGAGCCTACAGGCTTCACGAGAAACCATCAACTCATACTACCACCTGGCACATACCACGCATCCATAAAAGAAGATATAGCCACAGGGAAAACCCTTATAATAATAAAAGGAGAAGACGTAGAATATACTCTTGGAAACTCCGTGCTCCTCGCTGCCTCTCCCACCTTCACACTCCATGGCGTGACCATCGGCAAAGATTTCCATTGGCAACAACAAGAGATACAAACCTTTCAGGGAGCACTCAACCTACGCATCATTGACGGAGAACTCCACGCCATCAACCGCATAGCCATAGAGGATTACCTCACCAGCGTCATCGCCTCGGAGATGAGCGGCACCTCATCGGTAGAACTACTCAAAGCACATGCCGTCATCTCGCGCAGTTGGCTACTGGCACAGATAAGAGTAGCCCAGAAATTGAAAATTCAAAATTCAAAATTGAAAGTTGACCAAGCCAGCCACGAGTCTGACTCGCAGAAAGGCTCTACCCCAGAGGCTAAGTCTCAATTTTCAACTCTCAATTCTCAATTTATAAAGTGGTACGACCGCGAAGCACATGCCCACTTCGATGTCTGCGCCGATGACCACTGCCAACGCTATCAGGGTGTGAGCCGCAAAGTGACCCCACAGGTACACGAGGCCATACGTGCCACGCAAGGCATCGTGCTCAGCTACGATGGCGAGGTGTGCGACGCACGCTTCAGCAAATGTTGCGGTGGAAGGACTGAACTCTACAAAAGTTGCTGGGACGATACCCCTCACCCTTACCTCAGCGTAGTGGATGACCCGTTCTGCAACACCGACGATCCGAAGATACTCTCCGAAGTGCTGAACCACTACGACCAGTCCACAGACTTCTACCGCTGGACGATGCAGTACACCCAAGCAGAGCTGTCTGACCTCGTACGCCGCCGCAGCGGATTCGACTATGGCGACATCATCGACCTCATCCCCATCGAACGTGGTTCCTCGGGGCGTATCGTACGCCTACAGATCGTAGGCACCAAGGCCACACGCATCATCGGCAAGGAATTAGAGATACGACGCACCCTATCGGAGACGCATCTCTATAGCAGTGCGTTCGAGGTAGAGAAAGTGGAAGGCCTCTCCCCAACTTTCATCCTCCACGGGCGAGGCTGGGGACATGGCGTAGGGCTATGTCAGATAGGTGCTGCCGTGATGGGTGCCAAAGGCTATAACTATAAAGAAATACTACACCACTACTACCCCGAAGCGGAGCTGACGGAGTGGTACACCCCACGCTCGCAATGTTCTCCTGAGATGACTGTCAGTACATGAAAAACACTATGGGCCATCAGGGAGACTTGCGAGCTTTAGCCTACCCCAGCCCCTCCCAAGGAGGGGTGACTCTGACACCATGCAGCCCAGTCTGTGGTCCGTTGTCAGATATAAAAACTAAACAACTTAAAAAACTCATAAACTCAACATGATTTCAGTAGACGGATTGGCCGTAGAGTTTGGCGGCACTACATTGTTCAAGGACATATCCTTTCAGATTAACGAGAAAGACCGCATCGCCCTGATGGGCAAGAACGGCGCCGGCAAGAGCACCCTGCTCAAGATACTCGCCGGTGTGCGCCAGCCCACTCGCGGCAAGGTGTCGGCACCGAAAGATTGCGTCATCGCCTACCTGCCCCAGCACCTCATGACCGAGGATGGGCGCACCGTCTTCGAGGAGACCTCGCAAGCCTTCGCCCACCTGCACGAGGCGGAAGCAGAAATTGACCGCATGAACAATGAGCTGGCCACGCGCACCGACTACGAGAGCGACGAGTATATGGCCCTCATCGAGCAGGTAGCCGTGCTGAGCGAGAAGTTCTACGCCATCGACATGACTCACTTCGAGGAGAATGTGGAGAAGACCCTCTTGGGCCTCGGCTTCGAGCGCAGCGACTTCAACAAGCCCACCTCCGAGTTCTCGGGTGGCTGGCGCATGCGCATCGAACTGGCCAAGCTCCTGCTCAAGGACCCCGATGTGCTGCTCCTCGACGAGCCCACCAACCCCATCTACATCGAGAGTATACAGTGGCTCGAGGAGTTCATCAAGACCTCATCGAAGGCCGTTGTCGTCATCAGTCACGACCGCAAGTTTGTAGACTCCATCACCACCCGCACCATTGAGGTCACCATGGGCCGCATCTACGACTACAAGGCATCGTACAGCCACTACCTCGAGCTGCGCCGCGAACGCCGCGAGCAGCAGCAGAAGCAGTACGAGGAACAGCAGAAGATGATACAGGAGACCAAAGACTTCATCGAGCGCTTCAAGGGTACCTACTCCAAGACCCTCCAGGTACAGAGCCGCGTGAAGATGCTCGAGAAACTCGAGCTCATCGAAGTGGACGAGGAAGACACCTCACGCCTACGCCTCAAATTCCCGCCCTCGCCCCGCAGCGGCAACTACCCCGTGATCGCCGATGGTGTGGGCAAAACTTATGACCGCCTCATCTACAAGGATGCCACCTTCACCGTAGAGCGTGGCGACAAGATAGCCTTCGTGGGCCGCAACGGCGAAGGCAAGTCCACCATGGTCAAGAGCATCATGGGCGAGATACCCTACGACGGCACCATCACCCTCGGCCACAACGTGCAGATAGGCTACTTTGCCCAGAACCAGGCAGCATTGCTCGATGAGGAGCTCACCGTGTTCCAAACCATCGACGACGTGGCCAAGGGCGAGGTGCGCAACAAGATACGCGACCTCCTGGGGGCCTTCATGTTTGGCGGTCCCGAAGAATCCATGAAGAAGGTAAAGGTACTCTCCGGAGGTGAGCGCACTCGCCTGGCCCTGCTCAAGCTCCTGCTCGAACCCGTCAACCTACTCATCCTTGACGAACCCACCAACCACCTCGATCTCAAGACCAAGGACGTGCTCAAGCAAGCCCTGCAGGACTACGATGGCACGCTCATCATCGTGAGCCACGACCGCGATTTCCTCGACGGCCTCGTCACCAAGGTCTACGAGTTTGGTCACCAACGTGTGCGCGAGCACCTCTGCGGCATCTACGAGTTCCTCGAAACGAAGAAGCTCGATAGCCTGCAGGAACTAGAACGAAAGGAGACCACTGGTACCGGCCAGTAATAGAGTGTTCAGAAAACACTTCTTCTTAGCCTATATCCTCATTACATTATATAGAGGAAGAGGAACGATCAAACCAAAACATCATTTTTTGAGTTATATGTTTGGCGATTAAGAACTTTATTTCTACTTTTGCTCCAAGAAGATAAATCATAATTTACAAATCATAACTCACAACATGGATCAAGAATTACTGAAACAGGTGACCGCGAAAGCCAACGAATGGCTCACTCCGGCGTATGACGCTGCCACACAGGCAGAAGTGAAGACTTTGCTCGAGAAGGAAGACAAGACCGAGCTCATCGACTCGTTCTATCAGGACCTCGAGTTCGGTACGGGCGGTCTGCGCGGCATCATGGGCGTAGGCAGCAACCGCATGAACATCTACACCGTAGGTGCAGCTACCCAGGGCCTTGCCAACTATCTGAACAAGAACTTTGCCGGCATGGAGCAGATCTCTGTCGTTGTAGGCCACGACTGCCGCAACAACAGCCGCCTCTTCGCCGAGACCGTAGCCGACATATTCTCGGCCAACGGCATCAAGGTATATCTCTTCGAGGACCTGCGTCCTACCCCGGAGATCTCATTCGCTATCCGCCATCTCGGTTGCCAGAGCGGCGTGAACATCACTGCCAGCCACAACCCCCGCGAGTATAACGGATACAAGGCATACTGGGACGATGGTGCACAGGTGCTGGCTCCGCACGACAAGGGCATCATCGACGAAGTGAACAAGGTGAAGGCTACCGACATCAAGTTCCAGGGCAACAAGGAGCTTATCCAGATTATCGGTGAGGATGTGGACAAGGTATACCTCGACGCCATACACACCGTGATGATTGATCCCGAGGTAGTGAAGCGTCATGCCGACCTCAAAATCGTGTACACCCCCATCCACGGTTGCGGCCGCGTGCTCATCCCCGCGGCATTGGCCGACTGGGGCTTCACCAACGTGAACTGTGTAGCCGAGCAGATGGTCAAGGACGGTAACTTCCCCACCGTAATCTCACCCAACCCCGAGAACCCCGAGGCACTCACCATGGCACTCAACCTCGCCAAGCAGATTGACGCCGACCTCGTGATGGCCTCTGACCCCGATGCCGACCGCGTGGGCATTGCCTGCAAGAACGACAAGGGAGAGTGGGTGCTCATCAACGGTAACCAGACTTGCATGATGTATCTCTACTACATCATCACCCAATACACCAAGCTGGGCAAGATGACCGGCAACGAGTTCGTAGTAAAGACCATCGTGACCACCGAGCTCATCAAGCAGATTGCCGACAAGAACAACCTCGAGATGCTCGACTGCTACACCGGCTTCAAGTGGATTGCACGCGAGATTCGTCTGCGCGAAGGCAAGCAGACCTACATCGGTGGTGGTGAGGAGAGCTACGGATTCCTCGCCGAGGACTTCGTGCGCGACAAGGACGCCGTATCGGCATGTTGCCTCATCGCCGAGGTAGCTGCATGGGCCAAGGACAACGGCAAGAGCCTCTACGAACTCTTGATGGACATCTACGTGGAGTATGGCTTCTCCAAGGAACTGGCCGTCAGCGTAGTGAAGCCCGGCAAGAGCGGTGCCGACGAGATCAAGCAGATGATGGAAAACTTCCGTGCCAATCCTCCCCACGAGATGGCCGGTATCCCCATCGTATGCAGCAAGGACTACAAGACCCTTGAGGCACGCGATGGCGAGGGCAACGTGACCAAGCTCGACATGCCCGAGACATCCAACGTGTTGCAGTACTTCACCGCCGAGGGCGACAAGGTTTCTGTACGTCCCTCAGGCACCGAACCCAAGATCAAGTTCTACATGGAGGCCAAGGGCACCATGGCCACTCGTGCCGACTATGCCGAGGCTGATGCCAAAGCAATGGCAAAGATTGAGGCCATGAAAAAATCATTGGGAATATGAGCACACAAATAGTACGCTGCATCAGCGTTTTGCTGACAGGCATCTTATTCCTCATATTGGGAGACTCCGCACTGAGTCTCCTAATTACCATTGTAGGTATCCTGTTCATGGTACCCGGTATAGTATCGTTGGTTACCTACTTCCTTCACCGCAGCCTGCACCCCATATTCCCATTCGCTGCAGCAGGCAGCTTTCTGCTGGGACTGTGGCTGACCGTATCCCCTACATTTTTCGTGAGCATATTCATGTATGTACTTGGCGGTGTACTAGTAGCCTTGGGCGTATACCAACTGGCGATACTCTTCACCTCCTCACGCCTATTGCCCGTAGCATGGCCACTATACCTCTTCCCCACATTGGTACTACTGTTGGGATTGTTTGTATTCTTCAACCCCTTCGAGGCGGCATCGCTCCCCTTTATTATAATAGGTATAGGATGTATCATCAGTGCCTTCAACGACTTGGTTGCCATATACCGAAGTTCGAAGAGCAGGAAGGGAGAGACGACAGACATCACCATCGAAGATGCCGAAATTGTTAAATAAAAGACGTTAACAATAAAAAAAGACGGTTAAGTTTTCTTAATCGTCTTTTTTGTTATACCTTTGCAAATCAGATTTATCGCGAACAAGTTTTTAACAACCAATAAGAGTTAGTTTTATGAGTAAAAAGACCTTAGGAATGTCCCTGCTCATGGGGGCGGTATTTCTTGTTTGCTCGTGCGTAGATGACACCTACGACTTCGTGCACAAGGAACTATCAACAGACGTTGAGTTCAAGAACAACAAGTTGGCCCTACCATTAGGAAACCTGAAAGCCTATGTGCTCGATTCTTTGTTGAAAATCGAGACTGTAGACATCTTGGGCAAAGACGAGAATGGAGTCTACGGAATCAACATGTCGGAAGACATAGAGCCGATAGAGCTAGCCATCGACCCCATCAAACTACCCATCGATCCACAAAGCCAAACGATGCCAGTAGAATTCACGAAGGCAGAGATTACCGATGTGAAGATTGAAGGGCAGAGTCCCGAAACAACGGGCTTCAATGTTCCCAAGATTTCATTAGATGATCTGGAAATCCCCAACATGTTTACCAATGCCACGGGAAGTGCAGCGAGTGATGAGGTGAAGAACCTAATCGAACAGTTGAAGGATATCGCAGGAGACAATATTCCAGGAGACGGAATCACGGTGGAGATGAACGAGGAATTCTCGCTCATCGGTGAAGAGGTTGACTTCAGCTTGAGTTACGAACTTCCCAAGGAGATTGAATATATCTCTACCATCTTGCTCAAAACAGCAGGAGAAGAAGCGACAGAGAAGGGTGCACTGATCGGGTTCGAAATCATCCACCCCGAGATACTCAATGGAATGAAGAAGACTGTAGCATTTGATATCAACTTTCCCGAAGAGTTCTTCCTCGCCAAGGCATCTACAACCGAGGGTACATATACACTGACCAACAATGGGCACGGACTCAAAGTGGAGAACTTGGTTGTAGAAGCCAACTCGGGCAACCGCACCGTTGTGCAGTTCTATCTCGAAAAGCTGGACGGACTGGACAAAAAGATTCAAGACGGCAAACTCACATTAGACGAGGTTATCGACTACTCTGTAACGTATGCTACAGAAGGCCAACTGACATTGACAAAGGATACAGAGGTTGAAGACTTCGACTTTAAGGTTGAGACCAACTTGGAACTCGGGTTCCGCGATGTTGCGGGTAAGACAAACGATATTGAGGTTGAATTCGAGCCTATTGACATGGCGTTCGATATAGACCTCAATAATCTGCAATACATTGATCGAATAGAGTATATCGACTTCGATGCCGAAAATAGCAAGTTGCACTTCCATGCAGAGATGAACGGTGGTTTTACCCCCTTCAACCTAAAAGAGGGATATGCTTTGAAACTAAAGTTCCCTAAGGAAGTTTTCATCAACGAGGCGTACTCAGAGTATCAAAGAGAGGCTGTTGAGTTCGATGCCGAGGAGCATGCATTCTACATCTACGACTTGGAGGTCTTTAATGGCGATCCTAATATAGAAACCGATGCACACTGGAATCTGGCACTCGACAGTTTCGCTTTGCACTCACCTGTGAAAAACGGAGAATTTCATCATAATGTAAAAGCTGAAGTCTCAGTAGTAAAATACCAAAAACAAACAAAAGAAGAAGAGCCAACCCCCTCACTCGTACTTGCCGGAACTGTATTGGAGTCACTGAGCAACACCTTGGAGTCATTGAAGAGCAAGGAGGTAGCATTTACCATCAGGACTTCAGAGTTTACTATTGAAGATGCAGTGGTGCATACCGAAAAGATAACCTCTCCGTTAGATACTCAAACAGAGTTCGGACTCAACGAGAAGGTGCCCAACGAAATCGGACGCATCGAGTCTATCGGATTCACCGAAGATGTACCCATCAAGATCGACATGGGCATCACCGGATTAGAGGATCTGGAAGCCATAGTAGACCTTGACTTAAACATCACGCTCCCCTCGTTCCTTCAATTGCAAAGTAGCGATCCCAACGTGAAAGTAAATGGCAATATCCTTGACATTAATAAAGCTTATTATCCCAGTTCGGGCAAGAGATTGGAGATAAACCTGCTCTGCACCGGCTTGAACTTCATGACCGAGGAGTTTGACAACGCAGGCCTCATGCCCAAGGACTCTACAGACGGTAACAAATACTTGGCTTACGAGGGCGGCATTGCCGTACTCGGTGAAGCTATCATCGAAGGCATGGAGTTCCACTCCGAAGTATTGGAGAAGATGGAAGACATCAAGCTAGATGTGAACTTCAATATCGCCGAGATTCAGGTGAAAACCTTCAGCGGTATCTACTGCGGCGAGATTGAAAAGGTGAAAGAGTCTATCGCCCTCGACCTAGGCGAAGACCTTGCCTTCCTCAAAGGCGAAGACAACCGCATCACACTGGCCGAGCCACAAATCGAGATTGTCATCGAAAATTCCATCAGCGTACCAGTGAACATTGACTTGCAATTGATAGGAAAAGACGCTAACGGTGCGATCATTCCCTCATCAGAAATCATTACGGATAAACCGCTGAGTATCAACCCTGCCACTTACGACGAAGCCACAGGCAGTGTTATCCCCTGCGAGACCAAACTGCTTCTCACGAGCGACACCACCAAGGTATCAAAGGTGGGCTATCAGAATGTACAATTGGAGAATCTGGCCAACCTACTCCATCAGATACCCGACTCTATCGCCTTTGCCATACAGCCTATCGTAGACCAGTCGGTAACTCACCACGTTGACCTCAGCCAACCGCTCAGCTTCAAGGCTTCTTACAAGATCAACATCCCGTTCAAGTTCGATGAGTTCCAGCTGTGCTACAGCGACACCATCGAAAACCTTCAGGCCGACCTCGGTGAAACGATGGAGATGTTCAGCAACATAGCACTCAAGCTGAATATGGATATCACCAATACCCTCCCCTTAGGACTCACACTTGAAGTTGTGGCTTTGGACAAGGACAATCAACCCATCGATGACATCACAGCCCAGCCTATCAGTCTGAAAGCCGGCCTTGGAGGCGACATCATTGCCCAAGGTGAGCAGAGACAAGAGGCACAAAAGGTGACCATCGCCATAGAGAGCAAGAGCGGTGACCTGAGCAAGCTCGATAAACTGAAGCTCGACATCACGGCAGCCACAGACCACACCGTCGGTGCAATACCTCTCAAGGGAAGCCAGGGCATACAGCTCTCAAACATCGTTATTGAGATAGCCGGTGACATCAAAACCAGTTTCTAAATCTTGAAGCAGACACATTATGAAAAAGATTAAATATATCACATTGCTGTTGGGTACAACCCTTGCACTGAATGGCACAGCACAGACCGCCAAGTCGGCCTATTTCCTCGACGGCGCGTTCTACAACTATCAAATGAATCCCGCCATGAAGGCTGAGCGTGGCTTCTTCTCTGTAGGTATCGGAAACCTTGCCTTGGGCACCAATGGCAACGTGGGCATATCTAACTTCCTATATCCGATGGGCAATAACAAGCTCACCACATTCATGAGCAGCAGGGTAAGCCAGGATGAATTCTTGAACAAGCTCCCCGATGCCTCACGCATAGGATTCAACCTTGACGAGACACTGCTCGCCACAGGATTCCGCATGTTCAGAGGATTCACCACCATTAGCATTTCGCTACACTCCGACATGGGACTGTCACTTCCAAAGGGATTCTTCGAATTTGCCAAAAAAGGATTCCAGAATCAGCACTACAGTTTCTCGGGTATCAATGTCAACACACAAAACTATGCTGCCGTCACCATTGGCCACTCCCGTGAGATTATCGAGGGACTGCGCGTCGGAGTAAACGCCAAGTATCTCCTCGGATTGGCTTATGCCGATGTCACGGTAGACAAACTGAACCTCGAATTGAGCGAAAGCCATTGGCTTGCCGAGAGCCATGCACAAGCCAAGATTGGAATCGGTACCGATGCACGACTGACCACCGATGGGGAGGGCATGATCAACGGCATGGAATTGGGGCCGATAGCTCCCTCTGCTACGGGATTTGCCTTCGACCTCGGTATTGTATATGACATGAACGCAATAGTTCCAGGTCTCACACTCTCGGCCTCAGTCACAGACATAGGCAAGCTGAACTGGAGACACACGCAGCTACTTAACAGCTATGAAGGCAAAGTAGAGTTCAATGGTCTTGAAGAGATTGATCCAGAAGATTTTAACAAGACGTGGGAAGCAGAAATGGAGAAGCTTGGCGAAGATGCATCAGAAATGATCAAATTCGAGTTAGGTGATGTAGAGTCTTCCTCTACCGCACTGAATACCACCATGTACCTCGGCGCCGAGTACAACATGCCTTTCTACAACCCTCTGTCTGTAGGTATACTCTACGGGCAACGATTCACCTCGTCAGCATTCAACAAATGGCACGAAGTGCGCGGATATGCCAACATTGCTCCTCTCAAGTGGATTGAGGCATCAGTAAACTTCGGAACCACAAGTTACGGTACAAGCCTGGGATGGATGCTCAATTTCCATCCAGCCGGATTAACCTTCTTCGTAGGCAGTGACTATATGGTAACCAAGGTTACACCGATGTTCATACCGGTTAATGATCTGAACACCCACATCACACTGGGCATGAATCTCGCTTTAGGTAAGCGCAAGTAAAGCATTTATAACCGAGCCAACAAAGAGGAGCTACCGATGTAGTTCCTCTTTTGTTATATACAGCAGATAGTGTCTCCGAGAAGAAACGATTGCGTCTTCGCGTAGACGCGAGTATTTCTCTTGTATTTCTTTCGTTCGCCTCACAGCAACTTTAGATAACCCTAAAAGATGTGAACAAACCAACCTTTTCGTTCACCTCTGCTAAATTTATCACATTCAACAGCACAAGTTAATTTACATTATCTTCGCCAAGTCGATTTTTTGCACTAATTTTGCATCATTATGATGCAGTCACATGTATTAAAACTGGCTCATAAGCCTATACCTACCATCCGCATAGGCTTCATCGGATTGGGCAACCGTGGTATGGCTACACTACGCCGCTACCTCGCCATTGAGCATATCGACGTTGTAGCCTTGTGTGACATCAACTCCACCCATCTGACCGAGGCCAATACACTTTTGCGACAAGATGGAAGATATCATCCACACATATACGACTCAGCCAACGGATGGCGCATGCTATGCGAACGTCCCGACATAGATTTGGTATATGTTTGTACAGATTGGCTCACCCACACTTCCATGGCCTGCTACGCCATGGAACACGGTAAGCATGCAGCCATCGAAGTGCCTGCTGCCACTACAGTAGCCGAGTGCTGGCAACTCGTGGATACGGCAGAGCGTACTCGCCAACATTGCTTCATGCTCGAAAACTGCTGCTACGACACCTTCCATCAAGCCATGCTCACCATGGAGCAGGAGGGTCTCTTCGGCACGCTTACCCATCTTGAAGGAGCCTACATCCATGATCTGCGCGACAGGTCATCCGTTGACGGGCGTAAAGGATGGATGGCTCATCTCTGCGGACAGCACGAAGGTAACCCCTATCCTACACATGGTATAGGTCCCGTATGCCAACTGCTACACATACATCGAGGCGACAGGCTCGACTATCTGATGTCATTGACACCAGCAACAAATGCGACACAGGATGTCTGTGTGAACAATACGCTCATCCGCACCATCAAGGGACGGAGTGTTTTACTGCAATACGACGTCACCACTCCCCGCCCCTATAGCCGTATGCAAACCGTTTGTGGCACACGAGGATTTGCACAGAAGTATCCTCGCCTCTGCATCATGATCGATGGCAACGAACCCATCTACGATGATGCGACAGAGACTGTTGTGGCACAATATACCCATCCGCATATTGTCGAGATCCAAAGGAAAGGCCATGAGCTTGGAGTCCCCAACATCATGAACTACACGATGGACTACCGCCTCATCCACTGCCTACGCCACGGACTACCGCTCGACATCGATGTGTACGATGCTGCCGAGTGGTCGTGTATCGCCGAACTCAGCGAACAATCTGCAAAGAACGGAGGCATACCCGTAAAAATCCCCGATTTCACCCGTGGTCACTGGGAATAAACAGCCATGTTACTCGAAACGCATAGCTTTCGTGGGATGAATGCGTGATATGAGTCCAGAGGGTACAATGAGAACCAGGGCCGAGAGTACAAACATAACTATGTTCACTGCTATGATCCCCCCCCAGTTGAAGGTAATGGGTACTGTATCGAGGTAGTAACTTTGTGGATCGAGTGTCATCAAACCCGTTTTTTTCTGCAGCACACACACACCTAGCCCGATGACATTACCCCAGAGCATACCCTTCCACACGATAAGGAGAGCAAAGCGAAGAAAAACACTACGTACAGAACGGTTACATGCCCCCAAAGCCTTGAGTATCCCAATAAATTGTGTCCGTTCAAGGATAAGTATGAGCAGCCCCGAAATCATGGTAAATGCAGATACCCCAATCATCAGGGAAAGGATGAGCCAGACGTTCATGTCGAGCACATCGAGCCAAGCGAACAAGCCAGGGTTTATATCTATGACAGACTGCACAAGATACTCCTCACCATACGAGTCTTCAGTACGGTCGAGCAGGGTTCCCAGTTCCCAGTTCATGGACTCCACATCATCAAAATCGGCAAGCATCACCTCAACTCCTGTCACCTGATCGGTCTTCCATCGATTGAGTGCCTGCACAGCCTTCATGTCAGTAAGGACAAAGAGGCGGTCGTACTCGGAAAAGCCAGTCTCATAGATTCCTGCCACCGTATAACGCCGGGCACGCAAAGCACCTTGCAGGAAATAGGAATCTACCCTATCGCCCACAGAGAGCTGTAATCTGTCGGCTATTTCACGAGAGACAACCACACTATTCGAGAGACTGTCTGCAGAGAATTGAGGAATCTCCCCTTCTTTCAGATGCGCTTCATAGAATGAGAGGTCGTAGTCCTCGCCAACTCCCTTGAGTATGTAGCCCATAAAATCACTGTCAGTACGGAATACACCTGCCTTAGAGACATAGCACTGCACACGCGACACTTCATCGAAATCAGCCAATACAGCCTTCAAGGCTGAGTCGGCAGCAATAGGACTCCCCTCTATGGAATGCTCGGCACGGTAGTTGGTGATATGCAGGTGTGCACCAAAACCAACAGCCTTGGCACGCACCTCATACTTGAAACCCAAAGATACGGCTATAGTCACCAACATCACAGCCAATCCCAAGGCTACACCAGTCTGAGCTACGAGCACAGCGGGCCGTGACATCTTGCGGCTACCTTGTTCGTCCTTATAGAGACGATGGGCAACGAAGGATTCCATGTTTAAACAGTTCTTCCCGGATAAGCCTCCAATGCTTTTTGCAGTACAATGAGCGCACGCTGCAAGTCATCTTTCTTGAGCACATATGCGATGCGTACCTCATTGCGCCCCGCACCGGGGGTGGTGTAGAAGCCACTGGCAGGAGCCATCATCACGGTCTCGCCCTCATAGTCAAACTCGCTCAGACACCATGCGCAGAACTTCTCGCTATCGTCTACCGGAAGACGGGCAACGGTATAGAATGCCCCCATGGGAATGGGGCTGTACACACCAGGGATACGATTAAGACCATCGATAAGACACTTACGCCGCTCCACATATTCATCATATGTCTCTCTTGTATATGCTTCCGGCTCATCGAGCGATGCCTCAGCTGCAATCTGCCCGATAAGTGGAGGGCTCAAACGTGCCTGACAGAATTTCATCACGGCTTGCCTTAACTGCTTGTTCTTAGTTATCAATGCACCTATACGTATACCACACTCAGAGTAACGCTTCGACACGGAGTCGATGAGCACCACATTGTCTTCGATACCTTCAAGATGACAGGCCGAGATGTAAGGCGATCCAGTATAGATAAACTCGCGATACACCTCATCAGAAAAGAGATAAAGGTCGTACTTCTTCACGAGGTCACGTATCTGATTCATCTCGCGACGTGTATACAAATAGCCTGTAGGGTTATTAGGATTGCATATCATGATAGCTTTGGTACGCTCGTTGATAAGTTCCTCGAAACGCTCTACCTTGGGCAGGCAGAAACCCTCTTCAATGGTGGTGGGAATAGTGCGAATGACAGCTCCAGCCGAGATGGCAAATGCCTGATAGTTGGCATAAAAGGGGTCGGGCATGATAATCTCATCACCGGGGTTCAGACAAGCCATGAAGGAGAACAATACTGCCTCAGAGCCTCCAGTGGTGATGATGATATCATCGGCCGTAAGGTTGATGTCATACTTTTTATAATAATCAACCAATTTTTTCCGGTAGCTGAGATATCCCTGCGAAGGGCTATACTCGAGAACCTTGCGGTCAATGCCACGGATAGCATCAATGGCAGCTTTGGGCGTAGGGAGGTCGGGCTGGCCGATATTGAGATGATACACATGGATTCCCCTTGCCTTGGCTTCATCGGCCAAGGGGACCAATTTGCGGATAGGTGAAGCCGGCATCAATGTGCCGCGCTGTGATATTTGTGGCATATATCTTATATTTATATGTAGATAGAATCTGTCATTACCATGCATAGTTCAGACCCAGCATCAAGTATTGCTTGAACTGGAACAAGTTCCAGTTCGGATCCGGGTCTTTAAGATCGTCAAAGCGGGTATGGAAGAACAGTTTGGTAGAAATATACTTGCTCACCTGGAAGTTGAGCGTATTTTCCCAGTCCATCTGCTTATACCACCCCTCCTGAGAGACCTTGTCAGGAGCGGTGAAGTAATAGAAACGTGTCTTGTAGCTGATATTCTGGGTTATCTTGTAGTCAAAGTTCACCTCTATCTTCGAACCAAGGTCACTACGCATTTTCTTTCCATCCTCCAGACCGTAGTTCTTGCCCAGTTCCTCAACAACCACATAAGTCATCTTATAAGAGAGCGGACCGGGATAGATAGATATACTACCCTTCTTGAAACTCTTCTTGAAATCCATACCAATGGTCAGCGAAGCATCGGCAGGAGCCAAAAAACGTGACTTTAGCGTTACATCATCACTTTCATAATGATCCAGCATCTGTGTATTTCCTTGAGCCTCAATAGTATAATTCCAGTTTCGAATGGCTTTTAAGTTAAGTTTTGAGGTCAAGCGCAACAAGTCTTGATTTGACTGGAACTTCTCCCTCCCCTTTTCTGCATCAACAGCCTGGTTCTGATAGAAACCGAGACGAGCATCCAACTTATTGTCCCATTGTATCTTGCGCTTGTTGTTGTAGTTGGCCTCAAGGGTAAGCATCGACAACATGTTGAGGTTGTTGACACCACCTTGATACCAGTTGGGTGAAAAATAGGATTCGGTCATCTGCGTAGAGAAACTACCCTTAGTCACCCAAAAGTTAGGCTTCCGTACCACCATCTCCGTAACCGCTTGTGGCCTTGCCTCGACCAAAGGAGCTACAACAGCAGTGGCGACATCAATCTTTGCAGTCTCAGAAGCCTTTTTCTTCGTCTCTTCAGAGAGATTCTTGCTTGCCTTCAGTTCATCCTCAGTGAGACCGACCAAAGTTGGTGAAGTAAGATATACAGATAGCAGTACTCTGTCCAATTCATTAAGTAGCAACAAGTCTCTTCCACTGGCCATGGAAGCCAAGCGAAGACTGTCTTCCAGAGTTACAGCTGAACATGTATCAGCCGATACAGCCTTCGTTATGGGCGACTTGTACAGGGTAAGTGGTGCAAATAGGCGAAAGTAGAGCGGGTTGACATGAGCAGTATCATTGGCGCTGATACGCTCCACCTCAGAAGCATACTGTGCCACCATCCGATCCAGCAAACGATTATATTTGTTCACGACAGCAGTGTCTGAGAACACCTCCTTCACCAGACGTGCATTGAGCAACGCCTGATCCGAAATCTTTTCAGTCAGCACCCTCACCTGATCGAGCACAAGTTTGGTAGAATCCACATCGACCCCGGCCATAGCACGCAAAGCAATGGCAGTAGAATCTGCCACCTTCTGCACCATTCCAGAATCACCCTGCACCAGCAGCGTACTATCCCCAACTACCTTTGCAGTATCTACCAAGGCACTCTCCGTCTGTACCAGCGAATCATTCGGTGTTACCAGCATAGCCATCACCCCATTTGCCCACCCCAAGAAGAGGAAGCAACCTAAAACAAATCTTTTTACCATATCTTAATCACCTATTTATATATGCTATTCTTCATTTAGCCGCGAAGATACAACTTTTTATAATAGGAATAAGTGTCAGCGACGTTTTTTTATCGTTCCAAGCAACTAAAAAAGGATTTTTTTCGTTCGTTTTAGCAAAAAGTACTATCTTTGCAGCTTGGAATATTTTTAGACGAAACATACCTTAAACTTATATATCATGGCTGAGACAAAGTATATCTTCGTGACTGGAGGCGTAGCCTCTTCGCTCGGTAAAGGCGTCATTTCCTCTTCTATCGGTAAATTGCTGCAAGCTCGCGGCTACAATGTGACCATCCAGAAATTCGACCCGTACATCAACATCAATCCAGGGACCTTGAATCCCGAGGAGCATGGCGAATGCTATGTGACTGTTGACGGACACGAAGCAGACCTTGACCTTGGCCACTACGAGCGTTTCCTTGGTGTGAATATGACCAAGGCCAACAACATCACTACTGGCCGCATCTACAAGCGCGTCATTGACCGCGAGCGCCGTGGCGAATACCACGGGAAAACCATCCAGGTAGTACCGCACATCACGGATGAAATCAAGCGCAACGTAAAGGCGCTCGGCACCAAGTCACAGTTCGACTTCATCATCACCGAGATTGGTGGTACTGTGGGCGACATCGAATCACTGCCCTACATGGAGAGTGTACGCCAGCTCAAGTTCGAGCTTGGCCGCAATGCTCTCTGCGTACATCTCACTTATGTGCCCTATCTTGCAGCGGCCGGTGAGCTGAAGACCAAGCCTACACAACACTCCGTACAGAAGTTGCAGTCGCTCGGCATCCAGCCCGATGTACTTGTTCTCCGTACTGAGCATGAGTTGCCCGAAGACCTGAAGAAAAAGACCGCCCTCTTCTGTAATGTTGATACCAACGCCGTATTCCAATCCATTGATGCATCGACCATTTATGAGGTGCCCGTACTTCTACAAAACCAAGGTATGGATGAGATCATTCTTCGCAAGCTGGGTATCGAACCCGGTCCCAAGCCAGCTCTCGGCCCTTGGAGAGACTTCCTTGACCGTCGTGCAAAAGCGACCAAAGAGGTACATATCGGACTTGTAGGCAAATACGACCTCCAGGACGCTTACAAGTCAATCCTCGAAGCTGCCTCACAAGCAGCAACGTATAATAACCGTAAGCTGAAGATGAAGTTCTTCTACAGCGATGACATCACTTCCGAGAATGTAGCCAATACACTCAAGGGAATGGACGGCATCATCATCGGTCCTGGTGCCGGTCAGCGCGGTATCGAAGGCAAGAATATCGTAGCCAACTATACCCGCACAAACAATATCCCCACATTCGGCATCTGCTTGGGTATGCAGTGCATGGTAGTAGAGTTCGCCCGCAATGTGCTCGGCCTCACCGATGCCAACTCCCGTGAAATGAACACTGCTACTCCCAACAATGTCATCGATATCATGGAAGAGCAGAAATCCCACCTCAGTGACACCATGCGTATGGGTAACTTCGACTGCGCCCTCATCGAAGGCAGCAAGCTCAAGGAAATCTATGGTGCCAACTGCATCCAGGAACGCCACCATCACCGCTACGAGCTCAACAGCAGATATCAGGAGCAGCTCGAGGCAGCCGGAATGAAGTGCGTGGGCATCAACCCCGACACCAAGTTGGTAGAGGCCATTGAGGTAGCAGAACATCCTTGGTATATCGGTGTGCAGTACTATCCCCAGTACAACAGCACCGTACTCAAGCCTCATCCCCTGTTCCTTGCATTCATCAAGGCTGCGATTGAGGGTAAATAAAAAAATGACCTTAAAAGAACACTTGTTATTCTGAGCGTAGCGAAGAATCTCAACAACACGATACGAGATTCTTCGCTTTGCTCAGAATAACAATAAAAAGAAATAGTAGATATTAAAATAGTAAATAAATAGTAAATAGTAAATCGTCAAATAGTAAATTCCCGAAATGAACAACAACAAAAGTACAATCATCGGTTGGGTACTGATATTTGCCGTGATGGTAGGTTTCATCTACCTCAACCAACCCACAGAAGAACAACTTGCCGAACAGGCACGCCTTCGCGCCCAACAAGATTCCATTGCTATGGCAGAAGTCCAAGAAGAATTGGACAAATCACTTGCAGAGGCACGCTACAACCAAATCCTTTTGCAAGACAGCACCTCTACCCTCTTCCTCGCCGCACAAGGTGAAGAGCAACAGTTCACATTGGAGAACGAACTGATACGCCTAACGTTCTCAAACCGAGGCGCACGTGTCACCTCAGCCACACTTAAGGAGTACAACAATCAAGAGGGGCTTCCCTTAGAACTCTTTAACCAAGACGATGAAAACATCAATTTCATGCTCGACGGCAAGAACGAGAATATCGTTACCGAGAAGCTCTACTTCCGTCCGGTGGTAGTAACTGACAGTACCCTCGTGTTCCGTATGCCAACCAATGGTGCAGGATACCTCGACTTCAGTTATCGTCTTTTGCCTGAAAGCTATATGCTCAACCTTACGGTACGTGCCCATGGCATGGCCAACTTCTTCCCCTCGTCCATGAAGACCATGAACGTCAATTGGGAACAATGTGTACGCCAACAGGAGAAGGGCTACACCTTCGAGCAGCGCTACGCTACCCTTACCTATCATACAGAAAAAGACACCGAGCACCTCAACGAAATGAAGGCCGAGACCAAAGAACTTGCCGGTATTGAGTGGATAGCCTTCAAAGACCAGTTCTTCAGCAGCATATTCATTGCCGACCAGCAGTTCAAGACTGCCGAGGTAAGTTCATCGCCCATGAACGAAGGCAGCGGCTACCTCAAGAATATGACGGCCGAGACTACCGTATTCTTCGACCCCTCGGGCGAGAAAGCATCGGACTTCCAGTTCTACTACGGCCCCAACCAGTTCCAGACACTCAAGGAGAGCAGCCACCTCTCTACCAGCGGCAAGGACCTCGACCTCGACAAGCTCATCTACTTCGGATGGCCTATCGTTCGCTGGGTCAACCGCTTCTTCGTGGTGTACCTCTTCGACTGGCTCAACTCATGGGGTATGAACATGGGTATCGTGC